>CAZFHZ010000024.1:0-28318 GCA_964519015.1 uncultured Gemmatimonadota bacterium
GGGGGCGTCCCGCTTCGGATCGAACCAACTGAAGATCCAGTTGAGCATGCCGAAGATGAAGAGGGTGTAGTGGCGGGTATCCGACTCTCCGCTGCGCTGCCGGCCCGGAGAGGCCAGGATCTCATCGACTATCTCGGCGGCGATCCTGAAATAGCGCCGCCTGAGTTGTTCGATCTCCCGGTATCGGTCACCACTCAGTGACTGGAGCTCGAACGTGCAGATCTTCATCTCGTTGAAATGCCTGGTATAGAAGGAAAGATGATTATTGATCAGCCGTCTCAGCCTATCCTCGGCCGTACCTCCTTCGCGGTATGACTTCTCCTGTTCCTCGAGCAGGGAGCCGAAGGTGCGGAGCTGGATCTTGTAGAGCAGGTCCTCTTTGCTCTGGAAGTAGTAGTACATCCCGGACAGGCTGAATCCGGATTCCCGGGCCACGTCCCGGATTGAGGTGTGATCGTAGCCTTCCCGGGCCATCAGATTGGCGGCGGCGGCAAGGAGCTGCTCCATCTTGAGACTTGATCGTGCGCCGGCCACGTTATTCTTGCTGGATGTGTCGGTCATGGCGGATGAGTGTCCCGGGAATGAGGAATCCCTGGTTCTCGTGCCGTTGCGCTTGTTTAGAACAAACGTTCGATAGCGCATCGTATTCGTCTTTCGATTGCGGCGTCAACCGGTCAGGGCGGGGTGGCCGGCCGGACGGCCGGAAAGGCTCGGATTGCGGGGAATGCCGTCAACCGATAGCATCTGTGCGGTCAACGGCGAGATCCTGAAAACCGGATGAGGTTCGGCGAAGATGAAATCCAGAGACGCGGTGATCGTCGAGGCGGTGCGGACCCCTGTCGGCAGGTATGGTGGGGTGTTGAAGAATGTCCGGCCGGACGACCTGGCGGCACGTATGCTGAGGGAAGTGGTCGACCGGAGCGGCCTGGATCCGGCCGGGTTGGAGGACGTACTGCTCGGAGCCTCGAACCAGGCCGGTGAAGACAACCGGAACGTCGCCCGCATGGCCTCCCTCCTGGCCGGCTTTCCTGTCGAGGTCGCCGGCTGCACGGTCAACCGGCTCTGCGGCTCCGGTCTGGAGGCCTTGAACCAGGCCGCCATGGCCATCCGGACCGGCATGGGAGAGGTGTTCCTGGCCGGTGGGGTGGAGAGCATGAGCCGTGCTCCACTGGTGGTAGGGAAGCCCGAGATGGCCTTCGACCGCAGCCAGAAGATGTTCGATTCCACGATCGGCTGGAGGTTCCTCAATCCGGAACTGGCCGCCCTATACCCTCCCTTGAGTATGGGGGAGACGGCCGAGAACCTGGTCGAAGCCTTCGCGGTCAGCCGGGAGGAACAGGACCTCTTCGCCCTGGAAAGTCACCGCAGGGCGGTCGCCGCCTGGGAGGAGGGGCGGTTCACGGAAGAGACGATCCCGGTTGTCGTTCCGGGGCGCCGGGGAGAGGCGATCACGGTGGATCGGGATGAAGGCCCCCGTCACGACACCTCCCTGGAAAAACTGGCCGCGCTGCCGCCGGTCTTCCGGGAAAGGGGCACCGTCACGGCCGGTAACTCTTCCGGCATCAACGATGGCGCGGCGGTATTGTTGGTCATGGAACGCCGTGTCGCGGACCGGTTGGGGCTGAAACCGATGGCCCGTTGGATCGCCTCGGCCGTCGCGGGGGTAGAGCCCGGGATGATGGGGCTCGGACCGATCCCGGCCACCCGGAAAGTCCTGGCGCGGGCGGGGATAGGACTGGAAGAGATCGACCTGATAGAACTGAACGAGGCCTTCGCCGTCCAGGCGCTTGTCTGCCTCCGGGAGCTGGGCTTGAATGGGGACCGGACCAACGTGAACGGCGGGGCGATCGCGATCGGTCATCCCCTGGGGAGCACGGGAGCCCGGCTCATGGTGACGCTGCTTCATGAGATGAGGCGACGGCAGGCACGTTATGGTCTGGTGACCATGTGTGTCGGGGTGGGGCAGGGGGTCGCCACCATTGTGGAAGGAGTCAATGAATGATCGTCGGCGTCATCGGCTCAGGATCGATCGGACCGGATCTGGCCTACGGTTTCCTTACTGCGCTGGCCGGGGAGGAAGGGAGCAGACTCTACCTGCACGATATCCGGGAAGAGGCCCTGAAGGCGGGGATCGGCCGCATTGAAGGGTACATGCAGAAAGGGCTCTCCAGGGGGAAGCTGAGTCCCGGCAAGGTCGAACTCATGAAACGGGGGGTGATCCCCACCCTCGACCTGAAGGACCTGGCCGGATGCGACTACGTACTCGAGGCGGCGACCGAAGACCTGGCCGTCAAGAAGAGGATATTGCGGGATCTGGAGGCCGTCGTCCGGGAGGAGTGCCTGATCGGTTTCGCCACTTCCGGCATACCCAGAGCGATGATCGCAGCCGAGACGGCCCACCCGGAACGCTGCTTCGTAAACCATCCGTTCTTCCCCGCCTGGCGGTCGCTGCCGATCGAGGTGGTACTCTCGGGCGATCAAGGTTACAGCGACCGCATGATCTCCACCCTGCGCCGACTGGGCAAGGTGCCGATCGTCGCGACCGATGTGCCCTGCTTCGCGGCTGACGACGTCTTCTGCAACTACACGGCTGAGGCAGCCCGGATCGTCGAGGAAGGGGTGGCTTCTCCCGCGCAGGTGGACAAGATCGTCAACGATGCCATCGGTGGGGGGGGGCCGTTCAACGTCCTCGACCTGACCGGCGGGAACCTTCTGACCGCCCACTGCCAGAAGCTGATGGTCGAGGCCCCGACCGGCAACGCCTGGTTCGAGCCTCCCTCCATCCTCTACCAACAGGCGGGCTCACCCTGGCACGACCGGGAGGATCCGGGCGATCCCACCTACGACGAAGCCATTGGGCGCGAAGTCCTCGATCGTATCCTGGCCGTACTGATCGGACGGACCTTCTTCGTTGTGGATAACGAGGTCTGTCATCCATCCGACTTCAACTGGCTCTCGCTGAATGCGTTGGGATTCCGGGAGGGTCTCCTCGACCTGGCGGAGGAACTGGGAGTCGACCGCGTGCACGATGTCTGCACCCGGTATGCCGATCGGTACCCCGGCTTCGAGGTGCCGGAGAGCATCCGGGCGAAGGAGTTCCCCGCCTTCTTCCGGAACGTGCTGGTGGACCCAGGTGACGGGATCGCGGTGGTGACGATCCGCCGGCCGGAGGTCATGAACGCCCTCAACGATCGGACGATGGAAGAGCTCCGGATCGTCTTCGAGCGGCTGGCCGCAGACCGTGAGGTGCGGGGGATCGTGCTCACCAGCTACGACGGTTCGATCGCGGGCGCGGATATCATGGAGCTGGCCGCCCTCAAAACGCCGCAGGAAGCCGCCGACAAGTGCCGGCGGGGCCATGCGGTCCTGGATCTGATATCGGCCATGGAGAAACCGGTGGTGGCGGCCGTGGACGGACCGGTGCTGGGCGGGGGATCGGAACTGTCGATGGCGTGTCATGCCAGGGTGGTCGGGCCCGGGTTGATGCTGGGTCAGCCGGAGGTGAACCTGGGGATCATTCCCGGCTACGGGGGTACCCAGCGCCTCCCCCGCCTGATCGGTCTCGAGCAGGCGCTCGACCTGCTGCGCAGTGGCCGGACGGTCGGGGCCCCGGAGGCGTGTGCTCTCGGATGGGCCTGGGGTGAACCCGCCTCAGACGTGGTGGGGGCGGCGAAGAACCTCATCGACCGGCATCTCAGAGGCGAGGTCGAACTCACTCCGGTGACTCCCGATCCGCTGGAGGTGCCGGCGGAACTGCCGCCGACCGATATCGGCCATCGTTCACTCACCATCGATGCGATCCTGGTAGCGGCAGTCCGCAACGGGGTGAGTCGGCCGCTGGCCGAGGGACTGGAGATCGAGGCGGAGGCCTTCGGTCGATGCCGCCGAACGCTCGATTACGACATCGGCATGAAGAACTTCATCCAGAACGGTCCGCGGGTTCCGGCGGTCTTCATGAACGAATGAGTGGAGAGGACCATGGGCAACGATGCTTCGATAGTCATCCTGGACGGAGGTCGCAGGACACCCCGGGCGGATATCCTCCTGGATAATCGGGAACCGGGACTCTTCTCTCGATTCTCGGCCACCCAGCTCGGAGGACGGGCGATCAAGGCCACCCTGGAGAATACAGAGATCGATCCGGCCCTCATCGGCCATGTCGTGATGGGAATGGCTCAGCAGACCCACCGGGACTCCATATACGGTGCCCAGGGTATGCGTTGGCGGGCCGGCCTCGGTGACGATGTCCCGGCCCTGACGGTGGCGCGCATCTGTGGCAGTGGGGCCGAAGCGATCGCGGTGGGGGCCGAGATGATCCTGGCGGGATTGCGCCACGATCCCGACCGGCCGTTCATCGTGGTGGGGGGCAGCGAGAGCATGCAGAACCCCCACTGTCTCTACAACTATCGTGGCCGGAAGGTCGGTGCGTCCGTCACGAAATACGGACCGGTAGACGTCCGGCAGCTCCCGACGGGAACCCACCTGCAGGATCAGCTCCTGCTCTACCTCTACGATCCGGGAGCTCAGATGGCCATGGCCAATACGGCGGAGGAGCTGGGACGGCGGTACGGGATCACCCGGGAAGAGGCGGATCGGTTCGGCTTCCGCTCACAGGTGAACGCCCGAGCAGCCCGCGATGCGGGATGGTTCGATGAGGAGATCGAGCCGATCACCGTCGAGGGTGACGGCACCAGCAGATCCGTTGAGGTCAAGTACGATACGCACATCATCGATGACGTGTCGCTGGAGAAGATGGCCCGACTCAGCGCCGCCTTCGAGCCGGGAGGGATCATCACCGCGGGGAACGCCAGCGCCGTGGTGGACGGGGCGGCGGCGATGGTGATCGGTCGGGAATCGGATGCCGGCGAACGCGGGCACAAGCCGATCGCCCGCCTGATCGGGCTGGGCGTGGCCGCATGCGACCCCCGCATCATGGGGTGGGGACCGGTACCCGCCACCCGGAAGGCGCTCGCGGCGGCAGGCCTGAAGGGGGAGAACCTGGACATCGTGGAACTCAATGAGGCCTTCGCACCGCAGGCCCTGGCCTGTATCCGCGATTTGGAGGAGATGGGGATCGATCCGGAGAAGATAAATCCGATGGGGAACGCGATCGCGCTGGGGCATCCCCTCGGCGCCACAGGCGCCATCCTGACCCTGACCTGTACCTACGCGCTGCGCCGGATGAAGAAGAGATACGGACTGGTGACGATGTGCATCGGCGGTGGACAGGGGATCGCCCTGGTCCTGGAGGCGCTGTAGACGGCTATCCCTACCGCTTCTTCCGTCTGTTCAGCCCATCCAGGATCTTCTCGGGCGTGATGGGCAATTCGGTGATGCGCACCCCGCAGGCATCGTGGATCGCATTGGCGATCGCTCCCAGGATGGGGAGGAGGCATCCCTCCCCGATCTCCTTGGCCCCGAAGGGACCCTGCGGTTCGTAGCTCTCGACCGCCACGGAACGGATCTGCGGGACGTCACCTATGGTCGGGATCAGGTAGGCCTTCAGGTCGGGATTGACCAGACCTCCGTGGTTGTTGTGAACCGTGTCCTCGAAGAGGGTTTCCCCCAGTCCCATGATGATGCCGCCCTCTACCTGGCCGTGGAAGGTCACCGGATTGATCACGGTGCCGGAATCGCTGAAGTCGTAAAAGTCCTCGACCGTGACACGTCCGGTTTCCAGGTCGACGCTCACCTCACAGACGGCGGTTGCGAAGCTGAAGGCAGGGGAGGTACCGACCGTGCTCCCCTTGAAGTCCCCGCCCAGTCCGGCCGGCGGCCGGTAGTGTCCGGTGCCGACCAGCGGACCCGATTCCGAGAAGGCGAGACGGGCGGCCTCATCCCAATCCAATCCCTGGTCCGGATCCGATTCGAGCCGGATCCGACCCTCTGCGATCCTCAGGTCCCCGGCCGGGCAGCCGAGGCGCCGGCCCGCCACCTCCAACAATTTCCGCTTGATCTCGGCCGCGGCCCGCTGCACCGCGTTGCCGGCCATCAGGGTGACACGGCTGGAGTAGGAGCCGAGGTCGAGCGGACTCAACACCGAATCGCATTCCGCCAGCCAGATCCGGTCGTAGGGGATCCCCAGCTCTTCAGCTGCGATCTGGACCAACACGGTGTCGCTCCCCTGGCCGATCTCGGCCGCCGCGATGTGCAGGGAAGCGGCCCGTCCATCCTCATGCACCCGGATGACGGCGTTGGAGTGAGGGAAGTCGGAGCGGTAGATCGGATAACCGGCACCCGAGACGAAGCCTCCGCAGCCGACTCCGATGCCCCGACCCGGCGGGAGCTTGCCTTTCTTGGCGATCCAGCCCGACTCCTCGCGGGCCCGCTCCAGCGTCACCTTGAACTCGCAGGAACCGATATCGAGTGCGTTGCAGGTCCGGGTGTCCGGCTCCATGGCGTTGCGCAGACGGATCTCGATCGGGTCGATCTTCAGGTCTTCGGCGATCATGTCCAGCAGCGACTCGAAGGCGAACCGGGGCTGGGGGACCCCGTGCCCGCGCATGGCCCCACTGGCGGGGAGGTTGGTGTAGACGCGCAGACCCTCGAACCGGTAGTTCGAGAACCGGTAGAGGGTGGGGAGCATCGATCCGGCGTAGTAGGCGGTGATCACTCCGAAGGAGGTGTAGGCCCCGCCGTCCAGGACCGCCTTGGACTGCACGGCCGTTATCGTGCCGTCCTTCTTGACACCGATCTTGAGATCGAGGAACTGCTTATGACGGCCTCGGAAGTGGTAGAACATCTCCTTCCGGGAGTACCTCATCATGACCGGCCGGCCGGTCTTCCGGGCCAATATGACCGCACACAGTTCGAGCGGTGTGGTCTCGGCCTTGGCGCCGAACCCTCCTCCCACCGCCGGGCGGACGATCCGAATGCTCCCCATGGGGAGCTCGAATACCCGGGAGAGTGTGTGCTGCAGATAATGCGGCACCTGGGTGGAGGACCAGACCGTCAGTTTCCCTCCATGGTGTTCCCAGCGGGCGATGGCGGCGTGCGGTTCGAGTGGGGACTGGTAGGTGCGGTTACCGACGAACCGCTGCTGGCGGACGTGGTCGGCCTCGGCGAATCCTCTCTCCACATCACCGAAGTCCCAGGAAACCCGGGTGTTGATGTTGTTCGCGTAGCGGGGGTTCTCCGGGTGGATGAGGGGCGCCCCCTCCGCCATGGCCTGCTCGGGATCGAAGACGGCGGGGAGCTCTTCGTACTCCACCTCGATGAGTTCCAGCGCCCGCTCTGCCGTGGCTTCGTCCAGGGCGGCCACGGCGGCGACTTCGTCTCCGACATGACGCACCCGTTCCTTGGCCAGCACCTGTTCGTCGTAGCGGGCCGGGCTTACTCCATACCAGATATCCGGGACGTCCTCGCCGGTGATGACGGCCAGCACACCCGGCAGTTCCCGGGCGCGGCTGATGTCTATCCGCTTGATGATCCCGTGCGGGATCGGGCTGCCCAGGATCTTTCCGTAGATCATCCCCGGCAGTCTGATGTCGGCCGTGTACTTGGCCCGCCCGGTCACCTTGTCGGGCCCGTCGTAACGGGTGACCCCACGGCCGACGATGAGGAAGTCGCGTTCCTGGTCCCGCTCATCATCAGCTCGTGGTGCTGTGTCGAGAACGCCTTCCTGGTGATTCCGCCAATCCTGGATCGCCCGGATGACCCGGTTATAGGAGCCGCAACGACACAGGTTCCCGCTCAGGGTAGTAAGGATCTCCTCCCGGGTGGGTTCCGGATTTCGATCGATCAAGGCCTTGGTCGCCAGGAGCATGCCGGGCGTACAAAACCCGCACTGGAGCGCGCCATGTTTGAGGAATGACTTCTGAAGGGGATGGAGATCTCCTCCCGCTGCCATCCCCTCGATGGTGACGATCTGCGATCCATCGGCTTCGGCGGCCAGGACCAGGCAGGAGGAGACCGCGCGGCCGTCCATGATCACCGTGCAGACACCGCAATCACCCGTTTCACAACCGTTCTTCGTCCCGGTCAGCCCCAGCTCGTTCCGGAGGACCTGCTGAAGGGTCGTGCCGGGAGAGATGCCGACCACATGCTTCTGGCCGTTGACGAGCAGGGTCACCAGGAGGGCATCGCTCATATCGCCGACTTCCCTGCTCTGAGAGTGGCTTCCTGAAGGGCCCGGAAGGTCAGGACCGCGACCAGTTTCCGGCGGTATTCGCGACTGCCCCGGATGTCGGTGATCGGCTTCGCCTCAGTAGCAGCGATCTCCGATGCTCTCCGGAACACATCTTCTGCGGCCGGTTCTCCTTTCAAGGCCTCCATGCAGGCGACGGCCAACAATGGGACCGGGGCCACCGCGCCCAGGGCGACCCGGGCCTCCCCGATCCTTCCCTCTTTCAGGATGATCCGGACGGCTACCGAGACGACGGCCAGTGAGGAGCCGTGGCGCAGGGAGAATCTCTGGTAACTCGCTCCGGACCGATCGGGCTGCGAGGGTATCACGATCTCCGTGAGCAGCTCCCCCGGCTCCAGGACCGAGATCCGGGGAGCGACGAAGAACGCCTCGGCGTCGATGGTCCTGCTCCCTTCCAGGCCCGTCAGGGTGAGCCGGGCTCCGCCGACCACACAGACCGGCGGGGCGTCGGCGCAGGGCACCGCCCCGCAGAAGTTTCCGCCGATGGTGGCTCGGTTGCGGATCTGCAGAGATCCGATCTTCTGGACGGCGTCGGCCAGGACGGGGAACGTCTGGTGCACCTCCTGAGAGCGTGTAATCGAATCGAGGGTGGTCATCGCCCCGATGTGCAGGGATCCACCCGCTTGATGGATCCGATTCAGATCGGGGATACGCGCCAACGAGATCAGGTGCCGGGCCGATGAACGCTTCTCCTTCAAGTCGACCAGGATTTCGGTCCCCCCGGCCAGATACCGCGCATCCCCACCGTAGGTCCAGCCGAGTTCGGCGGCCTCGGCGAGGGTCGCCGGCCGATGATATGTGAAATCAGGGATGTTCATTCTCAGAGAGATCCGACCAGCGCATTCCCGTCCTGCATCCCGGACGGGCGGATGCCGTCCAGGGGGTCATTGTTGTATATGGTATCGCCGAATAGAACGATCACAACCGACCGCTCTTTCGCCATGCCGGTCGATACAGTGATGATGACGAGGAACCTCCTTCAAAACCGGAATCCTTATACCACGGGGAGGCAGCTACTGTAAAGGAACCGCGACTCCCGAAGGGAGGGAAGTGGAATTTCGACTGACCTCGACCGGCAACATCAGGTAGTATCGGTGGTCAGGTGTCGTCTGGTACGGGATATCTTCTCAACAGGGGGGAAGAGTGTGATTAATCATATGTGGAACCGGATACGGCCGCTGCTGCTCCTCTTTGGAGCCGTCTCCCTGATGGGCTGCTCGAAGAACGGTAGCCTGGTCATCTCGAACGAGTCCAGCGGTGTCCTCATCTTGTCCATAACGGGCATCGACGCCACGCTCGATCCCGGCGAAGAGGAGAGCCGGAGCTGGAAGATGTCCAGCACGATCTTTTCCAAGGAGACCAAGAAGGTGGGGGTCGAGGGGACGGGGCTGTACGTGTTCTCCTTCGATGAGGAGTACGAGATCACCGCGGGGAGTACCACCCGGGATAATATCCACGCGGATGGAGGAGCCATCGTCGTCGAGAACGATCACCCCACCCTCTCCCTCGTGGAAGCCTACCTCTCCCCGAGTTCCGACTCCGTCTGGGGAAACAACGATCTCACCGGCACCATTACCCCCGGCAGTTCCCGAGTCTGGACGGTGAGCCCCGGGAGTTGGGATGTGCTCATCGTCACCAATCTGGGTTCGGCGTATGCGATGTACGGGATCCCGGTCTCGCTCAACGCCTCGCAAGTTCTGACGTTCAGCGCGGCCGAGCGGACCCAGGTCGACCTCGGATTCAGGAAACCCGGGCCGCCACAGGCAGCGGGAATCAAGGTCACCGTGGACCGGGTACAGGAGTTCCCCCCTCCGAACTTCTAGGATCGATCATCGACTCGAGTATTGCTCGCCGACCCCGGGGGATCACTCCCCCGGGGTCGGCGGTTCGGACGGTCCAGCGGGAGCCGGCGGTCGCCGCCCCCTCAGGGGAGAAGTTTCACCGGTCGGTAGGTGAACGTCAGATACAGGCCGACCCGGCTGGAGGACCAGGTGGGACCGTTGTCCGGATCCTGCATCGACCCCACGTAGAGTTGGGTCGCCAGGCCGAGACTGGTAGCTCGAGACAGGGAGATGTCGAAGCCGCAGCCCAGATTCAGCCCGGCCCCGTTGTCCGTCGCCGCCTCCTCACCCCCTGCCATACTCGAGGTGTCCAGACTCAGGCCGGCCATCACCAGTGAGGCGGAGACGTAGAACTTGTCGGGACTCAGATACCAGGCCATGCCTACTCCCGCTCCTGCAATCCCGAAGGTCACCTCCGCCGGTGTGTCCAGGTCTATCCCCGCGACATTCATGGTCGGTCCGCTCACCACGTCGGAGAACACGTTCACGAACACGACCGCCCGGGAACCGAGGTAGCGTCCGACACCGATCGAGAAGGCGGTACTGCTGCCCGAGAGGGCCAGGTCGATACCGGTCTCGGTCGTCGTGGAGGAAGCGAGGCCACCTCCACCCAGCGCCGTCTGAATCCAGAGGCCGCGCGTGAACTGCGGCCGACCGGTCATCTGAGGTCCGGGTTCTTCCCGCGCGGGTGTCCGTGGTGTTTCCGGTTGCGGCTGTGCGGCTGCGGGGGGTGCCTGTTGCTGAGCTCGTCCCAACTGCTGGCGGACCGCGTCCGCCAGTTGCCGAGCCACCTCCTGGGTCGAAGTGGTCAGAACCACCCCCATGCCGCCGGTCACATCCTTCACGGCCGAAAAGAGAATCTGGGTCGTGTTGATATCGATGATACGCACCTGCAGAGCGTAGATATCCGCGACCTTGTCGACACTCCCGGCGACCATCTGCTGAGCGCCGAGGATCTTGCCGACCTGGATCGCACACTCATCGCTGGACGTGCAGGCACCGCTGAGCTGGAAGCCCATCTCCGCCATGATGGACTCCATTTTATTGCGTTCAACCACGTTGAAGATGTCCTCCAGCGACAGATAGTGCCGGAGACGCTCCGAGATGCTGCGGGCTTCGTTCTCGTCGACGTTCCGGGCGGCCAGGTCGATCACGCCGATCACAACCTTCCCCTGCCCGACGGGTTCCTGGGGTGGGGCGGGGCTGAGGGCGGAGACGCCCTGGATTGGGAGGAGCAGGATGACGAGCGCCAGGGTTACGAGGGATCCGATGCAGCCGGAATGGAGTTCGGCTATCTCCCGTACACCGGGGCGGATCCTCCGGATGGCCGGAGTCAATACACAGAGCCCTTTCATCAGTACCTCACCTCCGTTGCCTGCAGTCCTTTATGCGCGGATGGGGCGGTTGACGGCGCCGGCAGCCGCCTGGAGACCACCGCGTCCCATGATACGCTGTCCGTCCGACCTATCGTTGGATACTAGTCGTATCAAACGGAATCGTCCACCTGCCCTGAGGTATAGAAGGCTGGCCGGGAGCATAAACAGCTTTTATGCAAGGGCCGTCCTACCGGTAAAGGACGGCCTCTGCCTATCGCTCTTTCCCCCCGAGCCGGCCGGCCCGAACCGATGCAAGCTGACCATCCCTGACAGGAGAAGCACGATGCGACTCCCTGTTCGGAAGTTACTGCTGCCGCTCCCGTTCGTCCTCGTTCTCGCACTCTCACTTCCCGTCTTCGGCCAGGGAACCACCGGCACCATCCGGGGCACGGTCTCCGACGCCGACACCGGCCAGCCGATCGCGGCCGTCAACCTGGTGTTGCTCAACTCCGATGGGAGCATCACCCGGTACGGATCGTTCAGCGGAGCGGACGGCTCCTACACGACCATCAACGTCCCCCCCGGGCGCTATAACCTGCGGGCGGCCATGCTCGGCTATAAGACCTACGAGGTGACGGGGCTGCTTGTGACGGTCGGGGTCACCACCAGCCACAACTTCCGGCTGGAGAAGATGTCGAGCGGGGTGATCCACGGTGTGATCAGCGCCGAGGGGCGGACGGAACCGTTGACCGAGGCGATTGTGCTGCTGCTGGACACCGAGGGGCGACCCACTCCATACCGGGTGGTGAGCAGGGAGGGAGGCGTGTACGTGCTCCCGAATCTCCCCCCGGGGCGTTACGCCCTTCAGGTCTCCCGCGACGGGTACTACACGGTGGAGATCAAGGAGTTGGAGATCCGGACCGGTTCCACGGTACCGCTCAATATCCTGCTCAACCCGAAGGTGACCACCGGGAGGGTGCCGCCTCCCCGCTGATCCTGGGGCGCGGTTGCCGGTAGCGGTCCAGCAAAGGTGTCCGCGAATGATGCGGAGGGCCTCACGGCGCATCCAGCAGGAGGTGTGACTAACCATGAAGGGTCCGACCCGCCTGATCCCGTCGCTCCTCCTCCTGCTGCTGACCGGCTGCTCGGGCCGGGGCGGGAATCCTGCTCACGAGTTCGTCACTCTGGCCGAGGAAGGGGTGCCCACGGCGGTGAACCGGGGGGGGCCCCGGTACACCGAACCCCTCTTCCACTTCGAAGAGGTCATGGAACTCCGGGAAGATCCGGCGAACGAAGCCTCCCTCCTCTACGACCCGCGCGGCTTCATCCAGGACGAGAGCGGCAACTTCTTCGTCATCGACGCCGGCAACAACCGGATCGCCCTCTTCGATCCCTCCGGCGCTTTCGTCCGGGGGATCGGGCGGGCGGGGCAGGGCCCGGGGGAATTCCAGTACATCGGGGAAGTGCAGGTCGTTCGGGGCATCCTCCAGGTCCTGGACCATCGCAGTAATCAGCTGAGTCGCTTCCGGACCGACGGCACCCTCCTGGAGGTGATCTCCATGGGCACGATCCGGACCGACCTGGGACTCCGCTCCCTCCACAGTGCCCTGGTCACGGGAGAGGGAGGACTGGTCCTGACCGCGCAACAGGATATCCGTGATCCCGACTTCCAGATCGCCCGTCAGCGGGTGGTCGTCCTGGATGCCGAACGGCGTCTGCTCTGGGAAACCGCCACCCCTGAATTCAAGCTGGTGGTCTGGGCCGTCTTCAGGGGAGTACGAGGCCTCGGGGCACCTCTGCCCTTCTCCCCGATGGGATGGATCGGGGTCAGGCCGGACCAGGGCATCCTGGTCAGCCCCGGGGATGCCCCGGTCCTGACACGCTACGACCTGGACGGCACCCCACGGCTGCGCATCCGGATGGAACAGGAGCCCCGTCCCTTCACGGCCGCCGACCGCTCCCGCGTCACCGAGGACTACGACCGGCGGATCGCCGAGGCCTCGGGCGTGTCGGCGGAGCAGTTCCGGGCTTGGAAGGAAGCCCTCATCTTCCCGGAGTACTGGCCGTGGTGGGGGAGCGCGGGCCTGGATGATGCCGGCTTCATCTGGCTGGGCATGGAGGAGCATGAGGCCGACCGTGAGGCGGCCGGCGGCGGGACCCTCTATCAGGTGCTCGATCCTCGCGGAGAATACCTGGGGGAGGTCCGGGCCCCGCCCCTCCGCTTCAGCCGGTTCAGCCGGGGGCGTCTGCTCGGCCAGCGGAGGGATCCGGACACGGAGGCCGAACACCTGGTCGTCTTCCGGATCGTGCCGGCGGTGGCCGGTCTCACCTATCCTGACTGAACCCGGTTTCCCGGGGTGCCCGCCGTCGGGTATCGTGACGACTGATGCCCCAACTCGCTGAATCCATGGCCCACCGGCGGCGCCCGCCCCGGCCGGGGTCGGCCCGTCACCGGTGGTGCCAGATCCTCATCGGGGCCGCTCTCCTGGCGGGCTGCGGGCATAATCCGAGCGCTCCCGTCTACGGCCCGCCGGCACGGATCGTCGTGCTCACCGGAGGCGATCAGACGGCGGTCGCCGGCACCGAACTGGCCTCACCCCAGGTCCGGGTGGTGGATGCCGCCTCCCGGGCGGTCCCCGGCATCACCGTGCACTGGACGATCACGGTCGGCGACGGGACGGTCGAGCCGGCCTCGTCGGTGACCAACGGGGTCGGGATCGTACAGGCCCGCTGGACGCTGGGACCGACGGTCGGCCAGCACGTGCTCCGGATCGCAGTGGCGGGGATCGAACCGCTGCTGTTGCAGGCCGTGGCCACGGCGGGAGCGCCGGTGAGCCTCGAGAAGGTCCTCGGGGACGAGCAGGTCGCGACCGTTGCGACCCGGCTGCCGCTCACTCCGACCGTCCTCCTGCGGGATGCACTCGGGAATCCCTGTGCGGACCTCCTGGTCTGGTTCCAGGTTGCGGTGGGGGGAGGCTGGGTGGCCGACCGCTCCCTCCGGTCTGATGCGAACGGCCGGGTGCGCGCCACCTGGTATCTCGGTCCCACCTCCGGTGTGACCAACGTGCTCCGGGTCGCCTGCGGCGATCTGGTGACCGAGTTCACGGCCGAGGCGCTGGCGCTGCTGCCGGGCGAGGTCCACTACGGCCGTAACGATTACATCGAGTACGTGGTCGGGGATCTGCCGCTGGTACTGAGTGCTCCCCATGGGGGCTATCTCTTCCCGACCGATATCGAAGACCGCACCTGGGGCACGACGGGCCGGGACACCAATACCCAGGAGACCGCCCGGGCGATCAGCGACGCCTTCGCCGAACGGTTCAGCGGCGGTCGCCCCCATATCATCATCTGCCACCTGGCCCGGATCAAACTGGACGCCAACCGTGAGATCGTGGAGGCCGCCCAGGGGCACCGCTATGCGGAATGGGCCTGGTTTGAGTACCACCGCTTCATCGATGCCGCCGAGGCGGCGGTGGAGGCCGCCTACGGCCGCGGCTTCTACATCGACCTGCACGGGCACGGTCATCCCATCGCCCGCCTGGAACTGGGCTATCTGCTCGGTGGCACCGACCTGGGGCAGCCCGATGCGGTCCTCGACGGCGCCTCCTATGTCGACAAGTGCTCGATCCGGACCCTGGCCTTGACCTCGCCGCTGACGCTCTCCGAACTGCTCCGCGGCACCTTCAGTCTGGGCACTTATCTGGAAACCGCCGGCATCCCGGCCGTGCCCAGCACGCCGCAACCGAACCCGGCGGGAGAACCGTTCTACTCCGCCGGCTACAACACCGAACGCCACGGCTCCCGGGACGGCGGCGTCATCGACGGCGTGCAGATCGAGCTGTACTACCCCGGCATCCGGGACACTGCTGCCAACCGTCTGGCCTTCGGCCGTATCCTGGCCGAGGTGATGGAGGACTACCTCAGTATCCACTACGGCCTGGTGCTATCCTTCTCCACCGGTGCCGCCACCTCCCTGCCGGTCCCGCTCTCCGGAGGGGGGCACACGCCATGGTGACCGCATCCGGACGCCCCCGATGGAGGTCCGGCCGGCCGCTCCCGGCCCTCCTGTTGCCGTGGCTGCTCTGCCTCCCGCACCCGGCCCGCGCCCAGACGGTCGTTCGGCTGGCCGAGGGGGTGGTGCGCTTCGATCGTGACACGGCCGCCCGCTCGCAGGCCGTCCCCTCCTTCTCCTTCGCGGACCCGCGGCGCCGGGAGGTGTCCGGTCCCGAGGTCGGAGCCGAGACCTGGCCGGTCCGGCCGCTCTTCGAACGGACGGCCGAGGGCGGCCAGCAGGTGCGCATCACGCTGGCACCCGGTACCTCCCTCTACGGCACGGGTGAGGTCTTCGGGCCCCTGGAGCGCACCGGAACGGTGGTCCGGACCTGGAACACCGATGCGTTCGCCTACGGACCCCGCAGCCCTTCCCTCTACCAGTCCCATCCCTGGGTCCTGGCGGTGGGTCCGGATGGGCGCAGCCTGGGGCTGCTGGCCGACACCACTTACCGCTGCGACATCGACCTGACCGAAGGGGTGTGCTTCAGCGCCCCCGGACCGGCCTTCCCTCTGGTGGTGATCGAAGGGGAAGAGCCCGACCAGGTACTGGAACGGCTGACCGGACTCATCGGCCGTATCCCCATGCCTCCCCTGTGGGCACTCGGCTACCACCAGTGCCGCTACTCGTACGTTCCAGAGGCGCGGGTGCGCGAGGTCGCCGCCGGGTTCCGCGAACGGGACATCCCCTGCGATGTGATCTGGCTGGATATCGACTACATGGACGGCTATCGGGTCTTCACCTTCGACCCGGAGGGTTTCCCCGACCCGGCCGCGCTCGACCGCGACCTGAAGGAGCAGGGCTTCCACACGGTCTGGATGATCGATCCCGGGATCAAGGCCGAGCCGGGCTACACCGTCTACGACTCCGGCACGGCGCTGGACGCCTGGGTGGTGGGGGCCGACGGGAGCACACCCTGGCAGGGGAAGGTGTGGCCGGGGCTGTGCGTTTTCCCCGACTTCACCCGGGGAGTGGTACGCTCCTGGTGGTCCGGACTCTATGCCGACTTTCTGGCGATCGGAGTGGACGGCATCTGGAACGACATGAACGAACCGGCGGTCTTCGAAGTCCCGTCCAAGACCATGCCGGAGGACAACCTCCACCGGGCCGATCCCGAGCTGGGGGGACCGGCGACCCACGACCGGTTCCACAACGTCTACGGGATGCTCATGGTGCGGGCCACCCGGGAGGGGCTCCTGGCCGCCCGGCCGGACGAGCGCCCCTTCGTGCTCTCGCGGGCCAATTTCCTGGGGGGACAGCGCTACGCGGCCACCTGGACCGGGGACAACGTGGCCGACTCCCGTCACCTCGAGGCCTCGGTGCCGATGGTCCTCAACCTGGGACTGTCCGGCCAGCCCTTCACCGGACCCGACATCGGGGGCTTCGTGGGCAACGGCACGCCGGAACTCTTCGCCGAGTGGATCGGGGTGGGGGCGCTGCTCCCCTTCGCCCGCGGGCACACCGCCAAGGGGAACGTCGACAAGGAACCGTGGGCCTTCGGCCCCGAGGTCGAAGCCACCAGCCGGCTGGCGCTCCAGCGCCGCTACCGCCTCCTTCCTTATCTCTATACGCTTTTTCACGAGGCGGCCGATACGGGGCAGCCGGTGGTCCGGCCGATCTTCTTCACCGACCCGGCCGATCCGGCGCTGCGTACCGAGGACGACGCCTTCCTGCTGGGGGGGGACGTGCTGGTCATCCCTCCCTGGGCCGGCCGCGGCGATTCCCCTCCGGTACTCCCGGCCGGGGAGTGGCGGCCCTTCGAAGTGGTCGAGGGGGCGGGATCGGTCGCGGCGCTGCCGGAGCTCCGCCTGCGCCCGGGCGCCATCCTGCCGGTCGGCCCACTCATGGCCTTCACCTCCCAGCAGCTCCTCGATCCGCTCACCCTGATCGTCAATCCCGGCTCTGACGGGCAGGCCGAAGGCACCCTCTACGAGGACGCCGGGGAGGGACATGCCTGGCTGGGCGGCAACTATCGCCTGACCGGCTACCGGCTGCTCACCGTCGGGGCAGAGCTGGTGCTGACCGCCTCGGGCCGGGAGGGAAACTGGGGGCGTCCCAGGCGGCGCCTGGTGGTGCGGGTGCTGCTCCCCGACGGCGGCCTGCTGGAGGGGGAGGGAATCGACGGTCAGGTGGTGCGCCTGCGTCTACCGCCCCCCCGATAGTCCTATCCGACCGAATCCTCGAAGGGGAGCCCCCGGATCACGTGCTGCAGCGAATCGGATCGCGGAGCTAGGCCTCCCCGTCCGGAGGGACGCGGCCGCGGAGGTCCTTCTTCCGTCCCTGACGTTTTTTGGATTCGAGCCGTCGGCGGCGAGCGGCGGCGGTGGGGCGGGTGCGCCGGCGGCGGCTCCGCTTCTCGGCGGCCAGCCGACGGCGTTCCCGTTCTTCCAGCCGCTCCGCCATCCGGCGGAGGGCGCTCAGGCGGTTCTGATGCTGGGAGCGGCTGTCGGCCGCCACCACCACCAGCCCGGTCGGCCGGTGGCGCAGGCGGACAGCCGTTTCCACCTTGTTACGGTGCTGCCCGCCCGGGCCACCGGCCCGGGTGAAGACCAGCTCGCACTCCTTCTCCAGCTGCTCCAGGTCCACGGCCGGTTCCTCCCCGGCGGTCATGCGGTGCCCGGTTCAGCGCACCTCGACGATGACGGTCTGCAGTACTTCCCGGGTCTCCTCATCCTGGACGAAGGCGACCACGACCAGTCCGCCGTCGGCGATCGGGGTCGTCTTGGCCTTGAACCCGCCCCCGTCGCCGAAACGGCTGGCGTTCGCGGGATCCTGCTCATACTCGGTCAGGTAGGCGAGCAGTTCCTGCTCCCGGGCGGCCAGGTCGAGCCGCTGGTCGGTGCGGGTGCGCCCCTTGACGTTGACTTCGATGCCGTCGGGACCGCCCAGCAGGCTGCGCACCACCATCCGGTGCTCGGCCACGCTGTTGGAGCCGGTGTAATGGACCACCTTCTCGGCCAGGGCCAGGCGCAGGCGCAGGCGGCGCCCTTCCAGGCTGACCCCCTTGGCCGGGTTCACGGTCGCCCGGGTCGAGACGGTGCGCCCGCGGCGGGAGGCCTGCAGGTCGATAGTGACCGCCGGAGCGACCCGCAGGGCCCCCTCGATCGACCAAGCGTAAAGCCCGAAGCGGCCGGAAGCCGCCGCGGCCGGACCGCCGCCCACCGAGTAGTCGTCCCCGTCGATGATCGAGGTCGGGGTCCCCTGCACGATCTCCCGGCCGTAGTAGTCCATGAACTTCCCCTCGACCTCCCAGTCGTTCAGCTTCTCGGCCAGGGCGGCCTTGGCTTCATCCAAACCTTCCGGGCTCCCATGGACTTTCTCCCACAAGGGGCGCAGGTGCTCCAGGACCGGCTCGCGGTCGAAGAGGGCGGTGCCGGCCAGGTAGGCCTGGATGGCCTCCTCGTCCCGGCCCAGCCCCTCGAGCGCCCGCCCGCGAGCGAGATGGTACTCGGTGGCGTAGAGAGTAGCGATCCGGCCGACCGGTTCCAGGGCCGACAGGGCCTCCTTGAAGTCGCCCCGGGCCACGTAGACCTGCCCCAGGGCGGTGCACGCCTGCAGGTAGGCCTCGGCGCCGGCCTCCGGTCCCACTTTCCCGGCATAGGTGATGACGCGGTCGGGGAGCGCCTCGAGCTGGGCCAGACCGGTGGCGATCTGCAGCTCGGCGGCCCCGCGGTCGGAGGCTTCGGCCAGTATCTCGTCGGCCGCTACCCCCAGCACCTGCTCGCGGTAACGGGCGGTGAGCTTGTCGAAGGCGTCCTTGGCAACCGGGTTGGCAGGAGAGTAGATGGCCGCTCGGCCGATCACCGGCTCCGCTTCCGCGGTCCGGCCGGCCTCCAGCAGGAAGTCAGCGAGGGTCACCAGGTAGGAGATATTGGTCGGGGCCAGCTCGATGGCGGCGCGCTCCAGTTCGATGGCGCGTTCGGTCTCCCCCCGGGCGGAGGCCACCGCGCCCACGGCGTCCGTCACGCTGGCCCGGGTGTTGCGGCCGCGGGTGGAGTCGTCCGCCGGCAGGAGGGCCAGGCCCTGCGCGGCCCATTCGGCGGCCACCTCCAGGTGGGCACCGGCCTGGGCCAGCTGCCGGGCACCGTTGGCATGTGCGAGGGCGGCCGAGGTCGGCTGCCCTTGGGCGGAATAGGCCTCCACGTACATCCGCGCATAGTCGAGGACCTTCGGGGAGGCCGGGTCGATGGCGGCGCTGGCCTGAATCCCCTGCATCATGGCGGAGATGCGGTAGCGGGACTGCGGGTAGGCGTTCAGGAAGGCATCCACCAGCTGAAGCCGGGCCGCCGGGTCGGATGCCGCCATGAGCTGGTTGTACTGGGCCCGATCCCCGGCGGACGGCTGCTGGGCAGGTGCCGGGGAGGTGGCCGCAAGCAGGCAGGCGGCCGTTAGGGTGAGGATGATCAAGCTCTTCGAGAATCGATAGCGATCGAACATGAACCACTCCTTGTGCGGCTGTTGCGGGCAGGAAACCGTAATAGATAGAATGCGCTCGTGATCCGATAATCTACCGCCTCAGGAAGGATGAGCAATGCGTTCATTCCGGTCGATCCTCCTGGTTTCCGCGCTGGCCGCGTTCGGCCTGGCGCTCCCGGTCGTCTCCCTCACCGCCCAGACCCCGCCGGCCACGGCGAAGCGTCCCATGAACGTGGACGACCAGTTCCGCCTGGTTTCGGTGGGAGGAGCCCGCATCTCCCCGGACGGGAAGTGGGTCATCTACTCGCTGGGTTCCCGGGACTACGACAAGGACAAGTCGGAGACGACTTGGTGGCTGGCCCCCACCGACGGCTCCGTCGAGCCGGTCCGCTTCATCGGGGAGGAGGGGGGGAGCGGCTTCACCTGGGCGCCCGATTCCCGGACCCTCTACTTCACCCGCTCGCTGGATAAAGAGGGGAAGAAGGTCCCGCAGATCTTCAAGATCAGCCTGAACGGCGGGGAGGCACTGCCGATCACCGACTGGAAGGAGAGCCAGGGCTCCTGGACGCTCTCCCCCGACGGAACCTTCTTCGTGCTGCGCAAGGACCGGAAGGACGAGGCCCTCGAAAAGGCGATCAAGGATGGGTACGACCAGGTCTACGTGAACGAAGGGCCGAACGGGCAGGGGCGCGATTCCTGGTCCGACCTCTGGAAATACGACCCGAAGACGAAGGAACTGACCCGGCTGACCGAGCGGGACTGGAGCATCGGCTCCTTCGACATCTCCCCCGACGGGAGCCGTATCGTGCTGAGCGCCCGCCCCGACAACCTCCGCAACACGGGGGGGCGTTCCGAACTCTACCTGCTCACCCTGGAGGACAACGCGATCGCCCGTCTGACCGACAACGGCTCCCCGGAAGGGGGAGCGGTCTGGCTGCCCGACGGCCGCACCATCGTCTTCGAGGCGGTGAGCGAGACGATCTGGGATTCCGGGAACGGCGACCTGTGGCTGATGGATGTGGATACCGCCGACCGGAAGTGGCGCAACCTGACGGCCGCTCATGAGGGCCCGATGGGCCGTCCCGAGCCCAGCCCGGACGGGCGCTGGCTCTACTTCGGCGGCGGCTGGGGGACGGCCCGCTGGCCGCAGCGACTCGAGGTCGCCACCGGCCGGGTCGAGGACCTGGCCTCCTCGAAAGGTCTGATGAACGTGGCCTCCTGGTCGAAGGACCGGCAGACCTACGCCTACACTTACCAGGACTTCACCACCCCCGCCGACCTCTACATCGGGCGCGTGGGTACCTCCACCGACCACCAGCTCCACCTGACCGATGCCAATCCCTGGGTCGCCCGGGAGATCGAGCTGGGCAGTGTCGAGGTGGTCCAGTGGAAGAGCCGCAACGACTTCACCATCGAGGGGGTGCTCCAGCTGCCCCCCGGCTACGATGTGAAGAACCCGCGACCGATCCCGCTGCTGCTCCACATCCACGGGGGGCCGGCCGGGTCGTTCACCAACTCTTTCTCGGTGGGCAACCAGATCTACGCCGGGCTCGGTTACGCTCAGCTCTCCCCCAACGTGCGTGGCTCGACCGGCTACGACGACAAGCTCATGCGCGGGAACATGAAGGACATCGGAGGAGGGGACTATTTCGACCTCATCAACGGCGTGGATGAGTTGATCCGGCGCCGGATCGCCCACAAGGACAGCCTCTGTCTGACCGGCTGGTCGTACGGGGGGATCCTGGGGGGCTGGACGATCACCCAGACCGACCGCTTCAAGGCAGCCAGCGTGGGGGCAATGGTCAGCGACTGGACGAGTGAGTATGGGCCGGGCTTCAACTTCGACGTCTCCCTCTGGTACCTGGGCGGGGACCCCTGGACGAACGCCCGGTTCTGGCGCGAGCGCAGCTCGCTGACCCACGTGGAGAAGGTCAAGACCCCGACCCTGGTCCTGCACGGCGATAACGACACCACCGACACCCCGGCCCAGAGCATGAACTTCTTCGTCGGACTCCAGCGCTTCGAGATCCCCAGCCGGTATGTCCGCTTCCCGGGTGAGCCGCACGGACTGGGCAAGATGAAGCACCAGCGCATCCGAGCGGTCGAGGAGATCGAGTGGTTCCAGAAGTGGGTGCGTGGGTTGAAAGATTACCACTACCCCGACCGACCCAAGCCGGAGGAGGAGAAGAAGTAGCTTGACCAAGGCCGGGGGCAACGACCGGCCTTCGAACCCAAAGACCGGGAGCCACTCCATGATGAACCCTGTTCGAGAACCGGAGGGAAGAGGGCGATCCCGGCCGGTCCTCCTCAGGTATCTGGTGGGACCGGGCGCCCTCGCTCTGGTCATCCTGCTGGCCGTCGTCTCCGGAGGTGCCATCGTACCCTCCGATTCCGACGCTTCCGACCCGTTCGGCCCTGAGGGAGGATTGAGCGTCCTCCAGCAGGCGATCCCGGCCGGGGACGCCGCTCACGGCACCCGCAGGTACGAGGACTACGAACGCGCGAAGGCCTGCCGAGCCTGCCATACCGACATCTATCAGCAGTGGGAACGGGCCATGATGAGCCAGGCCTATGTCCACCACTGGGACGAGATCGAGTACTTCCAGCTGGCCGTGCCGCACGCGGCGATCAAACCGAAAGTGGCCGGAGTGAAGGACGGCTGCAACGGCTGCCATGCGCCGGTGGCCTTCCTGGCCGGCGACACCCCGCCCCCCCGGCCGGGGGCGGGGGGCCTGGCGGACGAGGCGGTGACCTGCGACCTCTGCCACACCATTGTCGGCTATGCCGGGGGAACCCCCCACAACTACAACTGGCAGTCGCAGCCCGGAAAGATGAAGCAGGGCAACCGGGAGGGGGTGGCTTCCCCCCACCACAACACCCGCTACAACCCCTTTCTGGAACAGGCTGAGTTCTGCGGGACCTGTCACAACGAAGCCAGCCCCTGGGATGTCTGGGTGAAGTCCACCCAGATCGAATGGAGCGAGGGACCTTACGCCAGGGAAGGGGTCCCCTGCCAGACCTGCCACATGCCCCCATCCCCGGGGCGCAGCGCCAAAATGGGGGGGGAGGTACTGCCCGACATGCGGCAGCATCTCTTCCACGGTGCCCACGTGGAGTCGAAGATCAAGGGCGTGGTGGAGATCGTGATGTGGCCCGACCAGGATGAACTGGTGCCCGGCGAACCGATGAAGCTCTCGGTGGCCCTCTTCAACCAGAAGGCGGGGCACAAGGTCCCCACCGGCTCGGTGGAGGACCGGCAGCTCTGGCTGACGGTCGAAGCGGTGGATGCCAAGGGGAAGGTCTACCACCTGCCGGTCGACCCCAAGGGCTTCCCCGGTGAGGAGCACAACATCACGAGCGATGTGCTGGCCTATCAGGACATGGGGGAGCCGCTCGGTCTGCCCGGTTTCGCAGGACTCCCCCGGGACGCCACCCCCTACGAAGGGGACCGCATCTTCACCAAGCCCTACTTCGACGAGCAGGGGCGGCGGACCATCATGCAGTGGAACACGGCCAGCCAGGGGACCGACTACCGGATCGGCCCCAAGGAGACCAAGATCGAGACCTACACCTGGACCCTGCCCGACGACATCGCCATCGGTCCCATCACCTTCCGGGCCACCCTCAACTACCGGAAGCTGATCAAGTCGGTGGGGGACTATCTTGAGGTGCCGGAGGAGGAGACCGCGACGATCGTCTGGAACACCGGTGTCACCAAAGCGGAGGTCGTTGACTGGTGAACGCGACGCGAGAGTACATCCGGACTGCGGCGGTACTGGCCGCCACCCTGGCGCTCCTCTACACCCTGGCACCGGTGCCCGAGGTGACGGCCATCCCGGCCTTCGCCCGCAAGTACGGGCTCTCCTGCAGTACCTGCCACGCTCCGGTACCGCGGCTGAAGGCCTACGGCGATGAGTTCGCCGCCAACGGGTTCCAGCTCCCCCCGGAGCAGGAACCGGCCCGGTCCTTCCGGGATGTGGGGGACCCGCTACTGACCCTGCAGCGGGAACTGCCGCTGGCCGTCCGCTTCGAGGGCTTCATGGCCTTGGGGACCGGGGAGGCCGACTATCGGGACTTCCAGACCCCCTGGGGGGCCAAGCTGCTCAGCGGCGGACAGATCGCCCGGGATGTGAGTTACTACTTCTACTTCTTCATGTTCGAGGAGGGGGAAATCAGCGGGATCGAGGACGCTTACATACATTTCAACAACCTGGGCGGCGCCCCCTTCGATGTCCTGGTGGGCCAGTTCCAGGTCTGCGACCCCCTCATGAAACGCGAACTCCGGCTGACTTATGAGGACTACCTGGCTTACAAGGTCCGCCCCGGTCTCTCGATGACCAACCTGACCTACGACCGAGGGCTGGTGCTCACCTACGACACCCCCTTCGGGCTGGGGCTGATCGGCCAGGTCGTCAACGGGAACGGGAAGCCGGAGGCGGTGGACGGACTCTTCGACGGGGACAAGGGGAAAGGGCTCTCGCTGCGGGCCGCCTACGGGCTCGGCCCCCTGACGCTCGGCGGGTTCTACTACTCCTCGAAGGAACACCTGATCTCCGGGAGCGGGCCTGCCTTCGACAACGAGGTGGCCTACGTCGGGCCCGATCTGCGCTTCTCTATGATGGATGGCCGGCTCAACGTCACCGGCCAGTACCTGCAGCGGACCGACACGCAGCCGGATGTTGGGATGACCGACGTGACCACCGACGGCTACGTTGGGGAACTGGTCTTCCTGCCGCAGGGTGAGGACGGCCGTCTGGTCCTGGTCGGACTCTACAACCGGATCCGTTCGGATGATGCGGCCATCGAGTATGAGACCATGACCGCCGCGGCCGGCTACCTGGTGCGCCGCAATCTGCGGCTGATGGGGGAGGTCATGCGTGATGTGTCGGCCGGGAGCACCCGCATCTCGATCGGGTTCGTGAGCGCGTTCTAGTCCGGTTCAGACCGGTCGGCGCAGCAGCAGGACTACCGTGCTGCCCACCAGCATCACGGCCAGCAGGAGGGCGATGACGACCCGGCCGGTCCGGGTCACCCGCGACTGAGCGGACATGACCACATCTGCGTAGATCGTGCCGTCGGCCGAGTCCTTCCAGGAGGCGCTGCTCCCTACCACCTCCCGGGCGTTGGTGTCGAGGATCTGGCCCGGCATCACCACCGTGAAGGTGAGACTCTCTCCCCCCGCCCGACCGGTGAAGTCGTTGAACGGTTCGAAGTCCCGGTCGAAGGCCTCGGCGGCGCCGCTCAGCCGGTCGATCCCGGGGCCGAGCACGGATTGGGAGAGCCGCAGCATCTCCGTGCCCAGTTGCTCGAGATCGATGTCGTCCTTATGCTCTATGAGATAGGCGAAGAGGCGCTCCTTCTCGGCCTCGATCCGGGCGGAGGTCGGCTCCTGCGAGTCCAGCCGGCGCGCCTCTTCGACCAGGAGCCGGTGGAAGTGCGCGAAGATGTTCCGGGTCTGCCAGTCATCGGCTCGGGTGCTCAGGGTGGAGTCGGCCTCTCCGGACTGGAGGAGGGCGATCTCATCTCCGCTGAACCACGCCGGCAGCGGTTCGTCCTGGAAGGGGAGGGTGGTCGGCAGGATCTCCTTCCATTCATAAAGGGTGCTGAAGATCCGGTCGCGGCGGGTCAGGCTCACCCGGCTGCGCAGGGCGATCCCCGGACCCGGGCGCCCGGTCAGGTCGGCCGCCAGCTCCTCGACCCGGGCGAAGCGCCGGTTCCAGGTGGTCGTCCGCTCGCCGGAAGTATCGACCGCGGTAGGACTCTGCTCCCAGCCGGGGCTCGACGGGAGCAACCAGGCGGTCTCCCCTGAATCGTCCTTGTCCTGCCGGAGTTCCTCGATCCGCTCGAGCGAGCCGTCGGCGGAGATCCGGGTGGTGATCCCGATCTCCCGGCACCCTCCCAGCAGCAGCACGGCGCCCAGCAGGAACGAGGTCCCACCGGCACGGAGGCCGCTTCCATTCCAGACCTGGTCACGCTTGATCATCTCCCTGACCTCCCTGGGTTCAGAGCGAACGGAGCAGCCGCAGCAGCCCCGCCCGATGGGCCAACAGCAGATCGAGTTCAGTCCGGTCGAGTCCATCCTCCAACCGGACCGTTCCCAGTTCCGGATACGCCTCAATCACCGCCTGGGGCAGACCACCCACACTCCCGGTCACCCTCCTGAGCGCCTCCCGCAACGCCTGCAGGTCCGATCGCCGGACCACCACCCAGTCGCCGGTTCCGCCAAGCCGTTCGGTGTGTTCGAGCAGACGGGCAGCCGCGTCGAGTCGTCCCAGTCCACGGTCCAATTCAGGACCGAGCACCGGGGCTCCCTCCACGGCCAGGGTGCGCAGGGCGGTGGCCTCGAGCCGCCCTTCCAGCGCGGCCAGCCGGTCGAGGATGAGGTATTCCTGGAGGGCGAGCGCTCCCAGCAGCAGCAGGCCGAGCAGGGCGGGGAGGGGGCGGAGCAGGGGGGCCAGCCCGCCTACTGGCCGGCGGACCGCTCTCCTGTATCCGCTAGCTCCGGCCGGGAGGCTCCGGCGAAGGATCGTCTCGGTCAGGTCTCCGGGAACCGGCGGGGGGATGACCTCCCGGCGGGCGGCCTCGAGCCGGGCGAGCCCTTCCCGGATATCCCGGGCCCGCTGCCCGCAGACCGGACAGCGGACCAGGTGACGTTCCAGGCGCTCCCACTGCCGGGGGCGGAGTTCCCCCTCACGGTGGAGATGGAGCAGGCGTTCGACCGTTGTGCAGCGCATCCCGGTCACCCCCTTTCCCGGGCTTCCAGCTCCTGCCGGAGCCGGCGCCGGGCATGGAACAGGTTCGTCTTGACCGAGTGTTCGGGCAGTCCGGTCACCGTCATCACCTCGCGGATGTTCAGTTCATGGAGATCGCGCAGTACGTACACCAGCCGCTGGACGGGGGGGAGGAGTCCGACCAGTTCGGACAGCCGTCCGCTCAGAGACTCCTCACCCTCCCGGAGAGACCCGTGGCTGTCGGCCACCCCATGGAGGACTTCCTCCGGCACCCGGACGAAGAGCCGGGCCCGCCGGCGGCGGGCGCGCAGGTGGTCGAGAGCCAGGTTGGATACGATCCGGTAGAACCAGGTCGTGAAACGGGTACCGGGACGGTAGCGTGGCAGGTGCCGCCAGACCCGTAGGAACGCCTCCTGGACCACGTCACGTGCCTCCTCCTCATCCCCCAGCAGCCGGACCGCCAGCGCCCAGGCCAGCCCCTGGCAGGCGGGGACCAGTTCCCGGAAAGCCTCCGCCTCTCCCGCCGCCGCGGCGATGGCCAGTTCCTGGATGTCGGATCGTTCCGCCATGCCTTCTCCGGGTCGTGCCGCCGGGATCGTCTCCCGGTCCGGGTCACGACCATGCTACGCCCCGGCGACGGGGAGGTTAAGTCCCCTCCGGTCGGATGATCTATCCCGCCCAAAGGTGAGGGAAAGTGAAGGTCGCCAAGTTTTTCCGGTAAGTGGACCGTTTTGTCTTGTTTGAGGTCCGATCGCTGTTTAGTTTAGGATACAGCTGTAAAGTATCTCACCTCCGGAGGTCCGTGATGGACGCGCCGTCCCGCTGTCCGTTCGAGGAAGGTTGCCTTCCCGACGACGCCTGTCCCCACCCCGACGCCTGTGCCTGGTATGTGGAGAACGGACCGGGCGGACACTGCGCGGCCCGAGACTCCGACGACGTGCTCTTGCGCTATCAGATCGCCATGGGAATCGCCAAGCTCGAGGGACCGTCCGCCTGAGACGGCGGTCCCGCTGACCAGGGGGAATCGTTTTGGCCACCGTCATCAAGCAGACCATCGTGGGCCCGACGGTCGTTCTGGATTCCGAATTATGCAAGGGCTGTTCGCTCTGCATCCATGTGTGCCCCCAGGATGTACTGCTCCAGGATGAAGGGCTCAACCATATGGGTTTCCATCCGGCCGTCTATACCGGAGAGGGATGCACGGGCTGCGGCGTGTGTTACTACGCCTGCCCGGAGCCAGGGGCGATCATCGTCTACAAACCCCCCCGGAAGTCGCGTGCCTGATACACGAAACGGAAGAGGACATCATGCCGGTACAGCTCGTTAAAGGCAACGACGCCATCCTCATGGGGGCGATCCTGGCCGGATGCCGGGCCTTCTACGGCTACCCGATCACGCCCTCCAGCGAGATCGCTGAAGCCGCCGCCGATCTGATGCCCAGGGTCGGCGGCATTTTTCTGCAGTCGGAGAGCGAGGTGGGCGCCATCCAGATGGTCTACGGCGCCTCCTCGGCGGGCATGCGGGTCATGACCGCCAGTTCCAGCCCGGGGATCAGCCTGAAGCAGGAGGGGATCTCCTACCTGGTGGGATCCGAACTCCCCGCCGTCATCGTCAACGTCATGAGGGGAGGGCCGGGACTGGGCAACATCGCCCCCGCCCAGGGGGACTATTTCCAGATGGTCAAAGGGGGCGGGCACGGCGACTACCACATGATCGTCCTCGGTCCGTCGACCGTCCCCGAGGCCGGTGAGCTGACGATGCTCGCCTTCGATCTGGCGGATCGGTACCGGACGCCCGTGATGATCCTCGCCGACGGG
>CAZFHZ010000024.1:28328-36194 GCA_964519015.1 uncultured Gemmatimonadota bacterium
CCCGCAGGAGATGTGTGACCTGACCATGCTGGCCTTTGAACTGGCCGACCGCTACCGCAACCCGGCGGCCGTCATCACGGACGGTTTCACCGGCCAGATGATGGAGGCGGTCGAGCTGCCCGCCCCGCTCACCGAACTCCCGGACAAGCCGTGGGCGGTCAAGGGGACCCCGGAAACCGACCGGAACCTGATCAACTCGATCTATCTCACCCCGGAGGAGCTGGAGTCCATCGTCACCCGGAACTTCGAGAAGTACGCCGTGATCGAGGAGCGTGAGGTGCGCTTCGAGGAGGTCCATACCGAGGATGCCGAGCTGGTGGTGGTCGGCTACGGGATCGTGAGCCGCCTGCTCCGGTCGGCGGTCGTCCGGGCCCGGGCCGAGGGCCTACGGGTCGGGCTGCTCCGGCCCATCACCCTGTGGCCCTTCCCCAAGAACCGCATCGCCGAACTCAGCGGGCGGGTGAAGGGTTTCCTGGTCTCCGAGCTTTCCACCGGTCAGATGGTGGAGGATGTCCGCCTGGCCATCGAGGGCCGTTGCCCGGTCCACTTCCACGGGCGCTGGGGCGGAGCGGTACCGTCCGTCGAAGAGCTGAAACGGGCGATCCAGTCCGCCTACCCGGCCGAAGGGAGGGCATCATGAGCACCGCCACCGCAACCGAGCAGCCGGTTCTGAAGTGGCCGGACTCCCTCTATCACGCCTTCGAGCGGAAACCGGGCGATCCGCTCACCACCCACTACTGCCCGGGCTGCGGACACGGAGTGCTCCACAAGCTCATCGCCGAGGCAATGGACGACTTCGGCATCCGCGAACGCACCATCTTCGTCAGCCCCGTCGGCTGCTCGGTCTTCGGTTACTACTACTTCAATTGCGGCAACGTGCAGGCGGCCCACGGACGCGCCCCGGCCGTCGCCACCGGCATCAAGCGGGCGCGACCTCACTCCATCGTCATCTCCTACCAGGGGGACGGTGACCTGGCCGCGATCGGTACCGAGAACATCCTGCACGCCGCCAACCGAGGTGAGGCGATCACGGTCTTCTTCGTCAACAACGCGACCTACGGGATGACCGGCGGACAGATGGCCCCGACCACCCTGTCGGGGCAGAAGACCACCACCAGTCCCCGCGGCCGGGATGTAGCGACGACCGGACAACCCCTCAAGGTGTCCGAGCTCCTGTCGGTGCTCTCGGCTCCGGTCTACATCGAGCGGGTGGCCATCACCGACTCCAAGCACATTCTGGCCGCCCGCAAGGCGGTCCGGAAGGCGCTCCAGGCTCAGATCGATGGGAAAGGCTTCTCCCTGGTCGAGGTGCTCTCTCCATGCCCGGTCCAGTGGAAGCTGGAGCCGCAAGAGGCCAAGGAGTGGATCACCGAACACATGTTCCCGATCTTCCCCCCGGGGGTCTACAAGGACCGCCTCGCCGAGGCCGTATCGTACTCCCGGCCGGAGCCCTCCCTCGACGTGGAGAAGGTGCGGGAGATTTTCGGGGCGCTCCCCGCGGTGGAACGCAAGGGGGCGCCGGTCTGGGGGGATACTCCGGAGAAGTACCGGGAACCGCAGATGAAGATCGCCGGCTTCGGCGGCCAGGGGGTCCTCTTCTTCGGGGCTCTGCTGGCGAACATCGGGCTGCGCCGCGACTTCCACGTCACCTGGCTGCCCGCCTATGGACCCGAGAGCCGTGGCGGCACCGCCAACTGCAACGTTGTGATCTCCACCGAGCAGGTCGCCTCACCCCTGATCACCGAGCCGAACGTGCTGGTCGCCTTCAACGGGCCGTCACTGGAGAAGTTCACACCGGCGGTCCCACCGGGCGGGCTCATCCTTTACAACAGCACGCTCATCGATGCGAAGGTGAAGCGTGACGATGTCGAAGTCGTGGCGGTGCCGGCCACCGGGCTGGCCGACGAACTGGGCGACGGCAAGGTGGCCAACCTGGTCATGCTTGGGGCTTACCTGGGCTGGACCGGGGTGTTCCACGAGCAGGACGTCGACGAGGCGCTCGAGGCGGTGATCAAGCGCAAGAACATGCTGGAGCTGGACCGCCAGGCAGTCGCCCGCGGTTTCGCCTTCGTCGAGGAACTCAGAAAGAAGGGGAAGTAGCCCGGATCCATGGCGAGCGACAGTCGCCTCTTCGGTGTCGAGGAGCACACCAACCCCACCTTCTTCTGGGGACGGGTGCTCCTCTTCATCTTCCTGGCCGGTTGGGGCGTGCGTTTCCTGGCCGGCGGCCCCGACGCCCCGGTGGTGCTCGAATCCTTCATGCACAACGTGAACCTCCCGATCCACGAAGCCGGCCACGTCGTCTTCGGGTTCTTCGGGGATATGATCGGCATCATGGGGGGCAGCCTGATGCAGCTGCTGGTGCCCGCCCTCTTCGTGGGCGCTTTCCTCTATCAGCGCAACCCCTTCGCCGCGGCTACGGGGCTCTGGTGGCTGGGGCAGAACTTCATGGACCTGGCCCCCTACATCGGGGATGCCCGGGCCCAGCGGCTCATCCTGCTCGGCGGCATCACCGGGCGGGACCTGCCCGGCTACCATGACTGGAACGCCATCCTGGGCTACTACAACCTGATCGAGCATGACCAGTTGCTGGCCCAGATCTCCTACGACATCGGCCGCATGCTCATGGTCGTCTTCCTGGTCTGGGGAGGCTGGCTGCTGCTGATGCAGTATCGTCGGTTGCCGGGTCGCTCCGGGACACCGCCGCCCGTCCCGCCTCCCGCCGGCTGACGGCCGCCCCGGGTCGCCCAGGAACAGCTTGAAGGGCCTTCCTCCGGGAGGGTATGAACCACAGAGAACCGATCCCGCTTCCCCCTGTCCGGAGGGTAGTTGCGTGGCCGATCCCGTCCGCATCGACGAACACCAGGATCCGACCTCCCGCTCAGACCTCGACCGTCGCCGCTTCCTGGAACTGCTCCCGCTCCTGGGGGCCGGAGCGGCCGTACTCCCCGAGTGGATGCAGCAGGGACAGCAGCCGGAGGCCGGGCCGGTCACTAAGGCGGACCTGGATGCCGCCGAGCGCATCATGGGGCTCGACTTCAGCGATGAGGAGGATGAACTGGCGCTGCGCAATGTGAACCGCAACCTGCGTTCCTTCGAGCAGCTCCGCGCCCTCGATATCCCCCTCGACACCGAGCCGGCGCTCACCTTCGATCCCCGGCCGGCCGGGTTCCGGATGCCGGACGGTTCCGACGGGTTCGCCCTGCGTACCCCGGTGTCGGTCACCCGGCCGGCGGCCGGCGACGACCTGGCCTTCCTGGGGGTGGCCGAACTCTCCCGGCTGGTGGCCTCCCGACAGGTCAGCCCGGTCGAACTCACCAATCTCTACCTGGAGCGCCTGCGCCGCTACGACCCGATGCTCTTCTGCGTGATCACCTACACCGAGGAGCGGGCACTGGCCCAGGCCCGGCACGCCGAGCAGGAGATCGTCGCCGGCGGCCGGCGAGGTCCCCTCCACGGTATCCCCTGGGGGGCCAAGGACCTGCTGGCCGCCCGCGGATACCGGACCACCTGGGGAGCCAAGCCGTACGAAGAGCAGGTGATCGATCTCGATGCCACGGTGGTGGAGCGGCTCGATGCGGCCGGCGCGATCCTGGTGGCCAAACTGACCCTGGGAGCACTGGCCATGGGGGATCGCTGGTACGGCGAGCGGACCCGCAACCCCTGGAATCCCGACGAGGGCTCGAGCGGCTCCTCGGCCGGTCCCGCTGCGGCCACCGCCGCCGGACTGGTCGGCTTCGGGATCGGGAGCGAGACGCTGGGGAGCATCATGAGCCCTTCGGCCCAGTGCGGGGTGGTCGGGCTGCGCCCCACCTACGGCCGGGTCAGCCGGTACGGCGCGATGGCACTCTCCTGGTCGATGGACAAGCTGGGTCCCCTCTGCCGCCGGGTGGAGGACGCTGCCCTCGTCTTCGATGCCATTCGGGGCCGCGACGGTCGCGACACTACGGTGGTGGACGCCCCCTTCTCCTGGGGCCGTCCCCACCCACTCCGGGAGTACCGCATCGGCTACCTCCCGGGTGAGTTCGAAGGGGAGCGGATGGATGAGACCCGCCGGAAGGTCTGGGCGGAGGCGCTGGCGACCCTCCGCCGGTTGGGGGCCGAACTGGAGCCGATCACCCTGCCCGAACTGCCCATCGGGGCCATCCGGTTGGTCCTGAACGTAGAGGCCTCCGCCGCCTTCGACGACCTGGTGCGCAGCGGTCGGGTCAAGGAGATGGTCAGCCAGAGTGGCGGCTCCTGGCCGAACACCTTCCGGACCAACCGCTTCGTGCCGGCGGTGGAGTTCATCCGGGCCCAGCGGGCGCGCCGGATCCTGATGCAGCACGCCGATCGGCTGATGCGGGATTACGATGCCTTCGTGACCCCCAACAGCAGCGGCAGCCTGACCATGACCAACCTGACCGGTCATCCCGCCCTGGCCGTGCCGTGCGGCTTCGACGCCGACGGAGACCCGATGGTGCTGATGTTCACCGGACGGCTCTATGAGGAGGCGACCATCCTGGACATCGGCTGGCAGTATGAGCAGGCCACCGAGTGGCACACCCGTAAACCCGACTTTATCTCACCGCCGCGACGGGAGCGGGATCAGGAAGTGAGCCGGCGCTCGTAAGCGCCGACAATGGCCAGCTGGACGGTGTCGAGGACCTCGCCGATCCGCCCATTCATCCAGTTCCGCGAGGCGGCGGTGATCCGGACGTCCTTGGGCAGCTCGACCGCCGTCGAGACCAGGGCGTCCCGGAAGAGCATGAAGGCCTTCAACAGTTGGGTCAGGGAGAGCCCGTAGCGCACTGCGATCTCGACGTACTGCTCCCCGATCCCTTCGGCATCGGCGAGGATACGCCCGCTCTCCTCCTCTCCGGTGAGGTAGCGGAGTATGAGGTCGAGGAGTTCCTGCCCCAGTCGGCGATGGGTCTTCCGCGCTTGCGGGTCGAGCCTCTCCAGCCAGGCGGCCGCCCGCTGGGTGGCCAGGCCCGCCCGCGCTTGCTCCAGGGCCTTCCCCGCCCAGATCTTCTCGACCGGACCCAGATGCGGGGTCGCCGTGGTCTGGCGCCTGGCCAGACGGGCGATGTCGGAGGCGGCGAACCGCCGGTGCCCGCCGGGGGTGCGCATGAAAGGGACCTGATCCTCATCGGCCCAGCGGCGCAGGGTCGCCGGATGGACGTTCAGCCGCCGGGCCGCCGCGCTGAGGGACAGCCACTCGACGGGTTCAGGTTTTGGTTGAGCCACTTGGATTACCTAGGCGCCTGCGTGAAATGTTATACAAATCTGTATTTTTTTGTGGAAGACGCATTTCGGGCAAGGTAGCACCGGAACGTGGCCGGAGTCCAAGGAGTTCCCTCGTCGATCTGCGCCGCCGGAACGGGCTCCCCGTTCTCTCCGCCGGGTTTGGAGACGGCATCCGGAAATTCCCCGAGTCGTGCCCGGCAACCCACCTCCCTCACGGTCCGTACCAAGAGTGAAGACATCACCGCCGTGTCATATCCGCTGGCAGTGGGGACCGCGGCCGAGCCCACGTCCGTCCCGAGGTAGGTCCATGAGAGGTCGCACCGGACCCGCTCCACTCGCTGCGCTGCCGTTCCTGCTACTCCTCAACGTCCTGCCGCTTCCGGCCCGGGGACAGGGGTCCGCCGATCCCTCCGGGTCCGGCCTGGCCCCGAACCTGAGGTTCCGCAACGCCGGCATGATCATGGAGGCCCGGCCGGGCACCCCGGTCGTGGATGGCCGACTCTCCGAGGGGGAGTGGTCGGGGGCGGTCCCGGTCACCGGATTCGTCCAGTTCCAACCCGATCCCGACCGGCCTGCCACGGTAGTCACCGAGACCTGGATCCTCTACGACGAACATTTCCTCTACCTGGGCTTCCACTGCGAGCAGGCCGGGATCCCCATCCAGGACTACGTCACCCGCCGCGACCACCTGCCGGGCGACCCCGACTGGGTCGGAGTACTCTTCGATCCCTTCCTGACCTGGCAGGAGGGGTACTTTTTCTGCGTCAATCCGGCCGGCGTTCAGTTGGACGGGATGATCGGCTCCGACGGGAACGGAGACGAGTCTTGGGACGGCCTGTGGCGGAGCGCGGCACAGCTCGTCGAGGGAGGCTGGACGGCCGAGGCGGCGATCCCCTGGAAGACGCTGCGCTTCCCCCGGTCCGAGGCGCAGACCTGGGGGGTCAACGTGGTCCGATCGCTCGGGGAGAAGGGGGAGATGTCCGCCTGGGCGCCCCTTGACATCGGAGCGAACAGTCTCATCGCGGGGAACGGGAAGCTGGAGGGGATCCGGGGAGTGCGGCCAGGTCGGGCACTCTGGATCAATCCCTATGCCACCCTGCGGGCCGCCCGGGAGGGGCGGGACGAAGCGGGGGAGGTCGTCCCCGGCTGGGGACGCCAGATGGGACTCTCCTACCTGGGGCTCGACGTGCGGACCGGGCTGGGCAGCAACCTGGTGCTCGATCTGACCCTCAACCCCGACTTCGGGCACATCGAGGCGGACCAGGAACAGGTCAACTTCACCCCGTATGAGCTCTTCTTCGAGGAGAAGCGCCCCTTCTTCCTGGAGGGGCAGAAGACCTTCGAGATGCCCCTCAACCTCTTCTACTCGCGGCGGATCCACAATCCGCTGGGCGGGCTGAAACTGACCGGGCAGGTCGGGGCCACCCAACTCGGGCTGATCACCGCCTGGGACGAGCCGCTGGGCGGTTTCGACGAGTCCCCCTACCGGGCCCAGTCCGTCCTGCGGCTCAAGCGTCAAATGGGGACCGCCTCCTACGTGGGGGGGATGCTGGCCAGCCAGGACGTACCGGGCCAGCCACGGGCGGCCGCCGGCTACGAACGGAACGCCGCCTTCGACTTCGACCTGCGCCCCTCTGACCACCTCCGGGTGGCCGGACTGGCCGCGCTGGCCTCTTCACCCGGCCTCGGCGGTGGGAACGCCGCCTACACGCTGGCCACCACCTATACCAGCCGGACATGGAACGGATCGCTCGGCGCCACCGGCTCCGGGGAGGACTTCGACGCCTATTTGGGCTACCTGCCGCGTCCCGGCCAGCAGCATCTCTCCGGAGAAGGTGCCTATCGCCACGAGGCGGACTGGGGGCCGGTGAAGTGGTTCACCCCGGGGCTCAGTTTCGAGCGCTGGCAGTCTCCGGCGGGTGAGCTCATCGAGCAGTGGAGCGGCTTGGGAATTGACGTCGATTTCCGCACCCGAGACAACCTCAGCCTCGAAGCCGGAGGCTGGCAGGTCCGGGAAGGGGGTGTCACCTACGGCGGGCGTGACCTGAACCTGGAGTACAGTGCCAACCGGTCCGGGGCCTGGACCGGGAATGCCGGCGTGGACGTGGGGCAGGGTTTTGATTACGGCGACTACGATGCTTCCGGGGATGAGCGGGTGCTGGCCAGTCTCTCCGGGTGGGGGGGAGTGACCTGGCGGCCGACGGTCAGAGCTTCCTTCTCAGCGGGAGCCAACTATGTCCGGCGCTCTCGGACCTTTCACGATCCGGTCATCGATGAGGTCGGTATCCTGCGGCTGTCCGGCCAGTACCAGTTCACTCGGCAGCTCTTCGGACGGCTCTATCTGCAGGCCCGGCGCGACCACCTGGACCAGGACCTGGCCGCCGTCGGCCGAGAGGCGGCCCCCATCCTCCTCAAGGGCATCAAGCAGGCCCTGGACGCCATGGGCCTCAAGCCCGCCCAGGTGGACCGGCTGGTCGTTTCCGCGCCCAGTCAGCACATCTACCGGACGCACAGCGCGGCGTTTGAGGCCTACCTGTCCTCGTGCGTCGTTCCCGCGGAGTTCCCGTATCGCACGACCGGCTACTGCGGCGGCGCGTCGCTCTTGGTAGAACTGGACCGCCTCGCCCGGTCCGGGAG
>CAZFHZ010000025.1:0-36104 GCA_964519015.1 uncultured Gemmatimonadota bacterium
ACCACTGCGGCGGCCAGCAGCAGCACCCCCACCGGCATGGGCACCAGGTACTTGGCGGCCAGCAGCACCAGTTTGCCCCCCTCCTTGGGGGTTGAGGGGTCGATCAAAGCCTGGCCACCGGGGCCGACCATACCGATCAGCCGGACCATCGCGAAGACGGCGATCGCCACGACCAGAGTCTCGACCACAACGGTGCCGATGGTCCAGAAGATCACCGAGACCCGGGCGTCACGAGGGGTCTTCGCACTGTAGAACTTCTGGTACATGCTCTGGACACCCATCAGCAGCAGGAAGGTGGCCAGTGCGTAGCTCACCGCCTTGAGCGTCGGATGGGCGCCGAAGGCCGGGTTGACCACCGCGAAGTGCCCGGCCGGGAGCACCGCCGTTGCCCCGCTCCAGCCACCCGCCTGGATGAAGACGAAGGGGAGCGCCACCAGGCAGGCCAGTACGATGATGATCCCGTTGGGGAGATCGGTGTAGGCGACCGCCATCATCCCTGCCAGGGCGGTGAAGAGGATCACGAAGGCCGCCGCCAGCAGGGTGCCGAGCTCGGGGGAGATGGCGCCGTCGGTGATGATGTTGAGGATGAACCCGCCGGCCACGAACTGGTAGCTGACGATGGCGACAAAGCTGATGATCAGGGCGACCGCTCCGGCGATCCGGGCAGTGCTGCCGTAGCGCACCTCCATTATGTCGCCGATCGTGTACTGGCCGAAGGTCCTGATCTTGCCGGCCAGGAAGTAGATGAGGATGATCCCCAGCCAGGCTCCCGCCGCCATCCAGATGGCCGAGAAGCCCGCCTTGTACGCGAACTCGGCCCCGGCGATGAAGGTGCCCGATCCGATCCAGGTGCAGATGAGGGTGAAGACCATGACCCAGATGGACAGGCTCCGTCCGGCGACCATGAAGTCTTCCTGGCTCTGGACTTTCTTCGACCGGTAGATGTTGAAACCCATCAACACGAGCAGATAGGCGAGGATGATGCCGGAGTAGATGTTCATTGGCCTGCTCCATTCCGAACGGGCGGCATGGTTCGCTCCACGGCGACCGCGTCTCCGCCGGCCGGTGCCGGGAGGCGGCGACCGCCGGGCGGGCGGTACGATGTCGGTCCGGATAGTAAGCGAAACGACGACCCTGTTCCAGCCCGAGGAATGCTCCCGACCGGACTTGCGGAAAGGGCCACCGGAGAGGTTATCATCCCCGCCGGTGGAGGTGGAGAACCCGGTTGGCGGCCGGCCTATCTCCACCCGTCGTAGCGAAGGTAGGTGACCGGATGCGCACCGACCGCACGATCGGGTTCTGGATAGCCACCTCGCTGGTCATGGGGAACATGATCGGTTCGGGGGTCTTCCTGCTCCCCGCCTCTCTGGCCCCCTACGGCGGCATCAGCATCCTGGGCTGGGTTTTCACCGCCATCGGTGCCCTGCTGCTGGCCCTCTCCTTCGCCCGTTTCAGCCGGATCCTCCCCCGCACGGGGGGACCCTACGCCTACACGCGCGAGGCCTTCGGGGACTTCGCCGGCTTCCTGGTGGCCTGGACCCACTGGATCGCCAGCACGACCGGTAACGCTGCCATCGCCACCGCTTTCGTGGGTTACCTGGGAGTCTTCCTGCCCGGCCTGTCGGCTCCCGCGGTCTCGGCTCTCTCCGCCCTGGTGGTGATCTGGTTGTTAACCGGGGTCAACGCCCTGGGTGTGCGGGAGGCGGGGATCGTCCAGCTGGTAACCACGATCCTGAAGCTGACACCTCTGCTGCTGATCTCCCTGTTCGGCCTCTTCCATTTCCAGGTATCTCACTTCCAACCCTTCAATCCCTCGGGGGCATCCCCCCTGGCGGCCCTCACCGCCACCGCCACCTTGACCCTCTGGGCCTTCGTCGGCATCGAATCGGCCACGGTCCCGGCCGAGAACGTGCGCGATCCCTCACGCACCATCTTCCGGGCGACGGTGGCCGGCACGATCGCCACTGCCGTGGTCTACATCCTCAGTACCATGGCCGTGATGGGGGTCATCCCGCCCGACCGGCTGGCCGCCTCAACCGCCCCCTTCGCCGACGCCGCCAGCCGGCTCTGGGGCGGACCGGCCGCCTACCTGGTCGCGGTGGGAGCGGCCATCTCCAGTTTCGGGGCCCTGAACGGCTGGATCCTGATGCAGGCGCAGGTGCCGATGGCGGCCGCCCGTGACGGTCTCTTCCCGGCCTTCTTCGGCAAGCTCTCCCGGCGCGGGACGCCGGTTATCGGTCTGCTGGTCTCCAGCTCCCTGGTGACCGTGCTGATGGCCATGAATTTCACCAAGGGTCTGGTCGAGCGCTTCACCTTCATCATCCTGCTCTCCACCCTGGCCGCCCTGATCCCCTACCTCTTCACCGCCGCCGCCGAGCTGGCCGTGCGTTTGCGCGCCTCCCGGCCGGCGGGGGAGGGGGTCGTCGCCTCGGCCGGGCGCGGGGTGGTTGTCCTGGCCCTGCTCGCCTTCCTCTATGCCTTCTGGGCTATCGGCGGGGCGGGGCAGGAGGCCGTCTACTGGGGTTTCCTGCTGCTGCTGGCCGGCATCCCGGTCTACCTCTGGACCGCCCGGGGGAACGCGGATCCGGGATGAAGGAGAACGAAGACCGCTCAGGTTACCCGGACCGCCCCTATCCCTCCCTCGAAGCGAAGGTCGATGCGGTTCGGGTTGGTGGCATAATCGGGGGACTCCCAGGCCCCGCCTGACTTCGGGAAGCGGGCCATGTCGATGTCCTTCGAGCCCAGTCCCATCTCCACGGTGATACGGGCGGCTACCCCGGGCGGGATGTGCACGGTGGTGGAGGCCGCCCCCGCCTCAACCCGGGCACGGGTCTGCCCGGCCGAGCGGGGCATGTGGATGGTCGTCTGACTCGCCCCGGTCTGTACGTCCAGGTCGACCAGCCGGGTCTCGGTCAGGTCGAAAGTGCAGTCAGCGGCGCCCGAGTCCACCCGCAGCTCCAGGGGTACTTCAGTGGTCAAGCCCACGTTCCAGCGGAAACCACGCCATTCGTAGAAGCGCCACCAGCGGCTGTGATCGGGTTCGAGTTCCACCCACCCACCCGGCCGGACTTCGTGACGCACCCCGCCCACGAACTCTCCTTCCAACAGCCGGCCGGCGGGTGCCGGTCCCACCCGCAGGATGCCGGCGCCGAACTCGATGTGGATGGAGGCGCGTTCCACTTCCCCCCGTTCGATGCTCAACCGCTCATCCTGCTCCACGACCGGTTCCCGACGGTCGCGATGGAGGATCCAGGCGCCCAGCAGCACGATCACCAGCGGCCACCAGTCGGCCAGCATCTCCCCCAGGTCGTGAATCACGCCCAGGTTGCCCAGTAGTAACAGGACCCCGATGAAGATCAACAGCAGGGGGAAGAAGACCTCGCGCGGGCGGGTCATGCTCGCACTCCTTTCCGGCGCCGGGGCCGGTCCGGCCGGGACTCAGAACCCGGCCCGTTCCCATTTCTTCAGTACGTCCAGGACCAGGTCACGCACACTCACCACGACCTTCTGGAAGTAGGCATCCGCCTTCTTCTGGTCGAAGTCGGTCGGCCACCCCTGGTCCGGTACGTAGAGGGTGACGGGGGAGGGGGCCGGTACCGACGGCCAGGCCGAGGGCGGCGGTGGGGAGCAGCAGGCGGTTCACGATACTCCTCCGGTCGGGTATCCGGTGTGACGGTGGTCCTTCGACCCGCCCCGCTCCCGGGACGGGCGGTCGCTGTCACCATACCACCGCCGGATGAGGCATGCCTACGGCCACCCGAACCCCCTCCTCGGACGCCGGCGGCGCCCCGGCCCCCTCCGCCTTGCCCGCTCCGCAGCGGGGCAGCATATTGACGCATTAAACCGGCCCGGATGGCCCGGGACGAAATCGCGGCGGGTCCCCCATGCGAAATACCGGCCGAAATAGCTGACTCCCGGATGTGAGGATAGGGCGGTGGCCTACAAGGGTATCTCGCAGCGGCTGTTAGAGAAGTACCAGGTCGATATCGGCGATCACATCATCCTCCACAGTCGTCAGGGTCCCTACGACGGCATCGTGATGCCGCGCACCGAGAGCGGCGATGAGCACCACCTCGTCCTGAAACTGGCCAACGGTTACAACGTGGGTGTCCGGATCGACGGTTCCGAGCGGATCGAGATACAGCAGGGGCGCAAGGACGTCGGGGTCTACAAGCACAAGCAGCCGGTCTTCCATCCCGAGATGCCCACCTTCTCCATCCTCCACACCGGCGGCACGATCGCTTCGCGGGTGGACTACAAGACCGGGGCGGTCGTCCCCGCCTTCACCCCCGAGGAGATCCTGGAACTCTTCCCCGAACTGGAGGGGATCGGTAACTTCCGGGCCAGGATGGTCTCCAACATGTTCTCGGAGGACATCGAGTACGAGCACGTCGTCAACCTGGCCCGCGGCATCGAGGAGGAGAACGCGAAAGGCACCCGGGGTGTGGTCATCACCCACGGCACCGACACCATGCACATCTCCACCGCCGCTCTCTCCTTCGTAGCCCAGGACCTCCCTTTCCCGGCCGTCTTCGTCGGTTCCCAGCGCTCCAGCGACCGGGGTTCCAGCGACGCCAAGATGAACCTGATGTGCGCGGCCCACTTCGCCGTCGAGGCCGACTTCGCCGGTGTGGTGCTGAACATGCACGAATCGATGGCCGACGAAACCTGCTTCATCCACGAGGGGACCAAGGTCAAGAAGATGCACTCCTCGCGGCGCGACTCCTTCCGCAGCATCAACCAGATCCCCTTCGCCCGGATCTGGCCGGACGGTCGGATCGAGTGGCTGCGTGACGACCATGCCCACCGCGACCACGCACGTACTCCACGCTTTTACTACAATTTCGAGCCGAAGGTTGCACTGGTGAAGTCCTACCCCGGCTTCCACTCCGAGATCATTCGATTCCTGACCGAGCGGGATTACCGGGGGATCGTCCTGGAGGGGACCGGGCTGGGACACTTCCCGACCAACGACCTGGACGAGTTCACCGGCCAGCACCCGCAGATCCTGAAGGCCATGGGGGAGTTCGTGGAGGCGGGGGGCACTGTCGTGATGACCTCGGCCTCCCTCTTCGGCCGGATCAACATGGACGTCTATTCCACCGGACGCTATCTGCAGCAGATGGGGGTGATCCCCGGGCAGGACATGCTGAGCGAGGTGGCCACGGTCAAACTGAAGTGGGTGCTCGGGCAGACCCGCGACCGGAAGGAGGCGCGGGAACTGATGGAGACCAACATCGCCGGGGAGATCGCCGAGCGGTCCGCCTCGCGCTTCTTCTACTACCAGTTCGGCGGGGATTGAGGAACACCGGTATGGAACGCCTGGACTGGCGGGAGATCGAGTTCCGCGGCGGGATCGAGATCCACCAGCAACTCAAGACCCGCAAGCTCTTCTGCGAATGCCAGCCGAGCATCCGCAACGACCCACCGCCGGTAACGACCAAGCGCAAGCTCCATGCGGTCGCCAGCGAGCTGGGCGAGTACGACCCGGCCGCCCTGCACGAGGCGCACCGGGCGCGCACGTTCTTCTACGAGTCGTACTACGACTCGGTCTGCCTGGTGGAACTGGACGAGGAGCCCCCGCACCCGGTCAACCGTTACGCCCTCGAGATCGTCACCCAGTCCGCCCTGATGCTGGATGCGCGCATCGTGGACGAGATCCAGGTGATGCGCAAGACGGTCATCGACGGCTCCAACACGGCCGGCTTCCAGCGGACCATGCTGGTGGCCACCGACGGGAAAGTGCAGACCGCCGAGGGAGAGGTCATCCTCTGGTACTTCTGCCTGGAGGAGGACGCCGCCCGGATCATCGAGTCGAGCGAACGCGAGGTGAACTACCGGCTCGACCGGCTGGGCATCCCGCTGCTGGAGATCGTGACCGGCCCGGTCTTCGTCTCCCCCCGGCAGGGGGGGGAGGTGGCCGAGCATCTTGGGCGCATCGTGCGCTCCCTCAATGTGCGCCGGGGGATCGGCTCAATCCGCCAGGATATTAACGTCTCGACCAGGTACGGTACCCGGATCGAGATCAAGGGACTGCAGCGTCACCGGCTGGTCGAGAGGATCATGGATTACGAGGCGCGCCGGCAGGTCAACCTGTGGCGGATCGCCCAGGACCTGGGGGACCGGCTGGCCCCCTACGGGCCCGAGTCTATGCCCGCACGGACCGCCGACGTGACCGACCTGTTCACCACGACCGTGGTTCCCCCCCTGCGCCGGCGCCTCGATACCGGCCAGCGCATCACCGCCCTGGGGTTGCCCGGCTTCCGGGGGATGCTGGGGAGGGAGCTCTGCCCCGGCAAGATCCTGGGGACCGAGCTGAAGGAGCAGGTCCTGACTCTGGGGGTGACCGGGGTCATCCACTCCGACGAGGACCTGGGCCGCTACGGCTTCACCAAAGCCGAACTCAAGGGCCTGCGCGACCGCTTCGATGTCGGGGATGAGGACGCCTGGCTCCTCTTCGCCGCCCCCGAGCCGGTCATCCGGCTCTGCCTGGACAAGCTCCACCTGCGCATCCCGGCCTGCTTCGAGGGGGTGCCCAAGGAATCCCGCCGCTCGCTGCCCGACGGCAACTCCCAGTACATGCGGCCGCTGCCGGGGGAAGCCCGCATGTACCCGGAAACCGACATCCCGCCGGTCCCGATACGGCCGGAGAAGATCGAGGCGATCCGGGTCCGCCTCCCCGAGATCCTGGAGTACCGCTTCCAGCGTTACGCCGTATCCTTCGGCCTCCCCCTCCACGACCTGCACAAGCTCGAGGTCTTCGGTGAGGCGCTCACCCACGGCCTGGAGGACCTGGGTCTGGAGCCGCGGTTCGTCTTCAACGCCCTGGCCTCGCACGCCGTCCACGTGCGCCGCGTCACCGGGGTGGAACTGCCCAACGATCGGCTGGCGGCCGTCTTCGATGCGGTGGCCGCCGGCCGGCTCATCCCGGATGCCGTTCCCCTGGTTTTGGCGCGCCTGGCCGCCGGGGAGGAGCTGGGGCGGATCATCCCCGACTACTCCGCCGACGGGATCGACCTGGACCGGATGGTCCGCAAAACCGTCAAGGCCAACGGCGGAATCCTCGAGCACCCCGAACGTTTCCACATCCTCATGGGTGTGCTGATGACCGAACTGCGCGGCCGCATCCGGGGCCGCGAGGTGGCGGAGGCCCTCCTGCGTGTCCTCTGACCGAGCTCGAATCGAGTCTCCCTCCAGCACAGCGGATTCCGCAGGCAGAACCGGCACCTTCCGACGGCACCGACCCGGACACGGCCGATCCAATCGCGAGCCCGCCGTCGTTTTCCTGCAACTATTGCGACCGCAGGCTCGTTCAATCCCTCAGTTCATGATATCACATCCATAGGGTAATCCTGGGAGCCCCGGTGGGGCAGGGCCGACGGCCGGGGGGAGGACCGAGCCATGAGTGGTGTGGACAGCATCTACGGGACGGTCGATCTCATGATCCTGCAGACCCTGCAGCGGGAAGGGCCGCAGCACGGTCTGGGGATCGCCGAGGCGATCCACCGGGTCTCGGGGACCGAGCTGAGCGTGGAGGACAGCGCCCTCTATCCCGCCCTGCGCCGGCTCGAGGAGCAGGGCCGGATCGAGGGGGAGTGGAAGGTGTCCGATCGCGGGCGGCGGGCCCGGTTCTATGACCTGACTCCAGCCGGACGCGAGCACTTGAAGCGGGCGACCCGGGCCTGGGCCCGGCGCGTGGGGGCCATCGGACGGGTGCTCGGCCTCGGGGGGGTGGAGATCCGATGAGGAACCCCAGCGGCTGGCGGCGGCTCTTCCGCCTGGCGGAGAGTCCGGCTCACGACGAGAGTTCGGACAGCGAGGAGATCCGGTTCCACTTCGAGGAACTGGTGGCCAGGTACCGCCGGGAAGGGCTGGGTGAGGCGGAGGCGGAGGACCGGGCGCGGGCCCGCCTCGGGGCTCCCGAGGACCTCCAGGCCGGTCTCCGCGCCGGGGTGCCGGCCCGGCACCGCCGGCGCCGGCGCCGGGAACTCCTCTCCACCCTGCGCTTCGACCTGCGGGTCGGCCTGCGCGGCCTGGGGCGGGCACCCCTCTTCACCCTGCTGGCCGTGCTCACCCTGGCCCTGGGCATCGGCTCGGCGACAGTCATCTTCAGCGTGGTGAACGCCGTCCTGATCCGCCCGCTCCCCTACCCCGACGCCAGGGAACTCGTCCAGGTCATGCAGCGGACCGAAGACGGTTCCGGCGGCATCCCGGTCTCGCAGGGTCTCTTCCTGGCCCTGCGGGAGCAGGCCACCACCCTGACCGGCCTGGCCGCCGCGGATTTCGTGACCTTCGAGGTGTCCGGCGGAGAAGTGCCCGTCCAGGAACCCGGGATCATGACGACGGGGGACCTCTTCACGCTCCTGGGCGCCCGCCCCGCCCTGGGCCGCTTCTTCACCCGGGGGGAGGAGCGGGCCGGCTCCAACGGCGTGGCCGTCCTGAGCCATGGAGCCTGGCAGAGCCTGCTGGGCGGCGACCCCGGGGTCATCGGTCGGCGCCTGCGGATGAGCCCGACCTACCAGTTCGGGCCGCCCCGCAACCTGCCGGCCGAGGTGACCGTCATCGGGGTGCTGCCGGAGGACTTCGTCTCCCCCTATGGGAACACCCGGATCTTCACCCCCCTGGGGATCGACGAGGACCGGATCAACATGGCCCAGTCGTATCTCTGGCTCCTGGGGCGGCTCCGTCCCGGGGACTCGATCGAGTCGGCCCGCAGCGAACTGGACGTGATCCTGCAGGGGACCGATCCCGAGTTACGGGGTACCAGGGGGAACGAGGAAGAGAACGAGGGCGTCAGCCTGACCCCCCTCTGGGAGATGCAGCGGGGTTACCTGCGGGATACCCTGCACCTCTTCTTCGCCGCCGTGGGCCTGCTGCTGCTGGTCGGGTGCGCCAACGTGGCCAACCTGCTGCTGGCCCGGGGGGCCGGTCGCGGCCGCGAGATGGCGGTGCGGCTTGCCCTGGGCGCCTCGCGCCGCCGACTGGTCCGGACCCTGCTGATCGAGAGCTGTCTGCTGGCCGTCGCCGGCATCGCGGCCGGACTCGGCCTGGCCTGGGGGGGGATACGCCTGCTTGTCTCGGTCTATCCAGGCCCGCTCCTGCAGCGGACCGGGGTCGGGCTCGATCCGACCGTCCTGCTCTTCGCCGCCGGGGCGGGAGCGTTGAGCGTGCTCCTGTCCGGACTCGTGCCGGCCCTGCAGACTTCGCGTATCCACCTCGCATCGACCCTCCAGCGGAGCGGACGGGCGCTCTCGGCCGGCCGGTCGCAGCGGCGCCTGCGCAGCGTCCTGCTCGTCGTCGAGGTCGCCCTGGCCGTCGTGTTGACGACCGGGACCGCGCTGCTGCTGCGCAGCCTCCACAACATGATGAACGTCCCCTTCGGATTCGAGCCGCGGAACCTCGTCCTGATGCAGCTCCCGCTTGATCCGGCCGTCTATCCCCAGCGGGAGCAGCGGCTCGAGCTCGGCCGGCGGCTGGCGGAGCGGCTCACGGCCCTGCCGGAGGTGGACTACGCCGGGGCGTTCGACTACCTCCCCTTCGAGAGCACGGCGCCGGGGATCTACATCCAGGTCCCCGACCATCCCGATCCGGAACTGCAGCAGCCGAACCTGGCCCTGCTCCGGACGGCCGGCCCGGGGGCGCTGGAGGCGCTGGGAGCGACCCTGCTGGCCGGGCGCTGGTTCGAGGAGGGGGACTGGGCGCTCCAGCCCCAGGTCGCCATCATCGACCGCAACCGGGCGGAACGCTACTGGCCGGAGGGGGAAGCCGTCGGCCGTCAGCTCCAGCCGATCACCCAGACGCCCTGGCCGCCGTTGACGGTGATCGGGGTGGTGGAGGACATGCGGCTCATCCAGTTCGTGCCGGACGGCCATCCCGGTATCATCCTGCCGACCTGCCTCTCACGGAGCGCCGGGATGGTCGTACGGACCCGGCTGGAACCCGAGAACATCTCCGCCCTCCTGCGGGGCGCGGTGGCCGAGATCGACCCCGCGATCTTCACCGGCGACATCCGGTTCATGGAGTCGATCCTGCACGATGCTTCCTCCAGCGAGCGCTTCCGGGCCGTCCTGCTGAGCCTCTTCGGCGGCCTCACCCTCCTGCTCGCCCTGGTGGGGGTCTACGGCGTCCACAACTATACGGTCGCCCAGCGCACCCACGAGCTCGGCCTGCGCATGACGCTGGGGGCCCGGCGGGCGGGCCTGCTCCGCCTCGTTCTGCTCGAGGCGGCTGGTCTGTCCGGACTGGGAATCCTCATCGGGACCGGGACGGCGCTGGTCCTGAACCGGCTCATACGAGGGTTCCTGTTCGATATGAGTCCGACCGATACCGCGACTTATGCCGCGGTGGCGCTGGCCATCCTGGTCGTCACCGGCCTGGCCGGTCTGATCCCCGCCTGGCGGGCCAGCCGGGTGGATCCGATGGTGGCGATGCGTGTGGAATGAGGACATCCGTGTGACGTGATCGGAGAAGGTTCCGCCCGATCCGTTTGTAAGTAGTATATAGTCGGACTTACCCGGTCTCCTCTTACCGGAGGCTCGTATATGAAGAAGCTCATCCACCTTCACCTTCTCCTTGCGGCCCTTACCCTCTCGCTTGCTCCTCACACTGCGGATGCCCAGCGGGCCTCCACCCGTGAGGTCGCGCGCTGGGAGGCCCAGGCCCGCAGCGTCACGATCATCCGGGATGACTGGGGGATCCCCCACGTCTACGGGAAGACCGATGCCGATGCGGTCTTCGGCATCATGTATGCCCAGGCCGAGGACGATTTCAACCGGGTGGAGACCAATTACCTGAACTCGATCGGGTGTCTGGCGGAAGCGGAGGGTGAATCGGCCATCTACACCGACCTGCGCCAGAAGCTCTTCATCGATCCGGTGGAGATGGAGCGGCTGTATGCGGCGAGCCCGGACCGGCTCAAGAGGTTGATGGACGCCTTCGCCGACGGCCTGAACTTCTACCTCCACAAACACCCCGAAGTGAAGCCGAGGGTCATCACCCGTTTCGAGCCCTGGATGGCGCTAACCTTCAGTGAGGGGAGTATCGGGGGGGACATCGAAAGGGTGAACACCCGTGCCCTCGAAGCCTTCTACGGGGAGGGCCCCGCGATCCCCGAGCCGATCCAGGAAGAGGAACCCTATCTCGAGCCGTCGGGCTCGAACGGCATCGCCATCGCCCCGGCCATCACCCGCGACGGGCACGCCCTCCTGCTGATCAATCCGCACACTTCCTTCTTCTTCCGGGCCGAGGTGCAGATGGTGAGCGAGGAAGGTCTCAACGCCTACGGGGCGATCACCTGGGGCCAGTTCTTCGTCTATCAGGGCTTCAACGAGACCGCGGGGTGGATGCACACCTCCAGCGGGGTGGACAACATCGACGAGTTCCTCGAGACGGTGGTGGAGCGGAGTGGCCGCTACTACTACCTCCACGGTGGGGAAGAGCATCCCATACGGGTGCGCACCATCACGGTGCCCTTCAGTACGGACTCGGGGCCGGCCCGGAAGGAGTTCACGGTCTACTACACCGGGCACGGACCGGTCGTGCGCAGGGAGGGTGATAAGTGGGTGTCGGTGAGTCTGATGCAGGACCCCATGAACGCCCTGACCCAGTCGTACATGCGGACCAGAGCGAAGGACCTCGATGAGTTTCTGGGATGGATGGAGCTCCACACCAACTCCTCCAACAACACGCTCTTCGCCGATGCCAAAGGAAACATCGCCTACCTCCACTCCAACTTCATCCCTCGGCGCGACGACACGCTCAACTGGAGGCGGCCGGTGGACGGCAGCGATCCGGCCACCGACTGGGGGCCTCCGCTCGGCTTCGCCGAGAGCCCGAATGTGGTCAATCCGCCCAATGGGTGGGTCTTCAACACCAACGACGCACCATGGACGGCAGCCGGACCCTTCAGCCCCAGAAAGGAAGACTTCCCGACCTATGTGGAGTCCGGAGGTGAGAATCAGCGCGGGGTCCACGCCACGATGGTCCTCCAGGACAGGAAGGACTTCACCCTGGAATCCCTCCTGGAAACCGCATTCGACAGCTATCTGCCCTGGTTCGAGAAGCCGGTGCCGGCCCTGGTCCGGGCGTACGACCGGGCACCCTCTTCCGACTCGCTCAAGGTGAAGCTCACCGAACAGATCGCGATGCTGCGCGGGTGGGACCTGCGGTGGTCGGCGGATTCAGTCCCGACAGCGTTGGCCGTGTTCTTTGGAACGGAATTGCAGCGTCGGGCAGGCCGGGAAGCCCGCAGCGCGGGGATGGCCCTGGAGGACTATATCTTCAGCGATGACGCAGCGAGGGTGCTGCTGGAATCGCTGTCCGCAGCCTCCGACAGACTCACCGGGGACTTCGGGACCTGGAAGACCCCGTGGGGGGAGATCAATCGCTTCCAGCGGCTGACCGGGGACATCGTACAGCACTTCGATGACGCCAAGCCGAGTATCCCGGTGGATTTTACTTCCGCGCAGTGGGGATCCCTGGCTTCCTTCGCAGCCCGCGCGTACCCGGGGACGAAGCGTTGGTACGGCACCAGCGGGAACAGTTTCGTGGCCGTCGTTGAGTTCGGCGACCGGGTGCGCGCCAGGGCCGTCACGGCGGGCGGGGAGAGCGGCCATCCGGAATCCCCGCACTTCAACGATGAAGCCGTCCGGTATGCGACCGGGAACCTGCGGGAAGTGTACTTCTATCGTGAGCAGCTCCAGGGGCACATCGAACGGGAATACCACCCCGGAGGGTGATGATCCGCGAAGTCAGGCTTCGCAGCCTGGGCCTGATCGTTCCAAAGCAACCCCTGACTGCTCCGGTGAAGGAAAGGGTCAGATTCACACCACCGTTACTCCTGCAGAACCTGCTCGTTCTATGGGGATATTGAGGCAGCCATGAAGATATTTGATGATCTGCTGGCGACCCTGGATACGGGTGCAGAGGTGCGGGATATCCGCCAGGGATTGTTTCACACGGCTGTTCTGACACGCCATTGTGGTCTGGCGTCAACACTGCCCCGGGATTCTCTGAAGCAGAAACCGCCCCATACCTCTCTGGTGGTTGAATCGGGCTTTTTAATGGAGAAGAGCGCCGGTGAGCTGGCGGCCTTGGCCAGATCGGAGAGCCTGGCCGAGGCGGCGATCGGCATGGCGACGATCAACTCGCTTCTGGAGATCGATGAGGAGAAATGCCTGAAGCTCAACGCGGGTGACCTGATCGCCGAAAAGGGTGCAGGGAAAAGGATCGCCATCGTGGGGCATTTCCCGTTCATAACCGGATTGCGGGAAATCGCCGGGGAGCTCTGGGTCGTGGAGAAGAATCCGCAGGAGGGCGATTATTCGGAAGAGGAAGCCCGCCGGCTGGTACCACAGGCCGATGTCGTCGGAATCACCGGCACCTCTCTTACCAACCACACCTTCGAATCCATAATGGGATTCTGCCGCCCTGAAGCCTACGTTGTGGTCCTGGGTGATTCGGCTCCCCTCTCTCCGGTTCTCTTTGATCACGGAGTGGATGCCGTGTCGGGCACCAGGGTTGTCGACAGCGAGCTGGCCCTGCGATGTGTGAGTCAGGGAGCGACTTTCCGGCAGATAAAAGGAAAACGCCTTCTTACGATGCTGAGATGACGCCGATCGAGATGCGGGCCTTGAGAATTGTATGTGATCAAAAGCACGGTACGGGATGACTGAACTGCTCCTTTTCGTCGGGGGTATGATAGCGGGTTCTCTGGGTGGATTTCTGGGAATCGGCGGGGGAATCGTCCTGATGCCGCTGCTGCGGTTCTTTGTGGAGCTGTCTCCGCCTTACGCGGCTGGTACTTGCATCCTGGCCGTGTTCTTCACCACACTCGGGGGAAGCTACTACCATCTGAGGCATGGCAACTTGAATCTGCGTTCTATCCTGCCCCTCATAGTCTCCGGTTCTCTGGCCTGTGTTATTTTCTCCTTCCTTTTCCAATACCTGGCCCGTAGCGATCAGTGGTTGGACCTGGGGATCGGGCTGGTCTTCTGTGTTATCTCCGTCCGCATGATCGCCGACGGGATCCCGGGTCTGCACAAGCGGAAAGGGGAGCAGCATGTGGGGGACAATGTTGTCCGCGGCACGCTTGCGCAGAAGACGGTTATCGGTGCATCAGCAGGTGTGCTGCCCGGTCTGCTGGGGATCGGAACGGGTAGCATTCTGGTGCCGGCGTTCACCTATCTGCTCCGCACGCCCGTCAAGACGGCCATGGCGGCCTCGCTCGCCTGTTTCAGCTTCAACGCTGCCATCAGTTCGACATTCAAGATGGCGCAGGGATACGTGATCCTCGATGTAGCCCTGCTCCTCTGCCTGGGCACTCTGATCGGTGCGCCCCTGGGCGCCGCCCTCAACCGGCGGTTCTCCTCAAGTACCGTTCAAATCGTCTTTGGGGTGGTCTTCGCGTATGTGGCACTGAAGTTCATCCTCTCTTTCTTCGGAGTCACGATATGAATAATGCGTCGGAAGAAGTATCGGTCCTTGAGAAGTCCAGAGCGCTCCTGCGGGATATCGTCGAGCGGGAGAGCCTGCTGGACGCGCGTGTTTCCGTTCTGGCGAAGCCGCTGACACCAGAGGAGGCCATTGGCAACCCCGGCCGGCGGGAATTCCCCATCATCACGGGGAAGGAGCGGGTCATCGAGGCCACTGTCCTGGAGGCCAAGGGGCACGCGTTCACCGATTCGCCAAGAGAGTTCGACGGGACTATCGGAGAGGTCCTGGAACTGGATCTGGACACCAACCAGAGCCGTGCTGTATTCGTAGCCACTCTCAACGCCGTGCTCAGGCACCTGGGGCGGGCGACCGCAACGGTACACTGCAGAGATGAAGATCCGGAGCTGTGCGCAGAGGAGATCGCCACGCTACTGCTAGACAGATACGGCAGGGTGAAGGTAGGACTCATTGGGATGAATCCGGCCATCGCCGAGCGGCTGGTGGACACCTTTGGAGAAGCCTGCGTGCACATCACCGATCTCAACGCCGACAATATTGACCGGTTTCAATTCGGAGTGGAGATGTGGGATGGGAAAGAACGCACTCAGGACTTGATCGATTTTTCGGATGTGCTGGTGATTACCGGGACCACTCTCGTCAACGGTACCTTTGATGACATCCACCGCAGGGCTCGTACTGCCGGAAGACCTTGCCTCTTATACGGGGTGACGGCCGCGGGAGCGAGTGAGCTGCTGGGTATCGAGCGGATCTGCCCGCGCGGCAGGTGAGAGTCTTATATTTGTAGATGGAGTTCTTGTATGCATCCAGTCCTTCGTGAGTGATATCGTTACCTATGAGCGGCTCCTCTCATATCGTGTGCGTCCCAGGTGAGGTGGCTTCCCCACGGACACGCGAATACCTATGACTCAGAAGCCGATCATTCCATATGGTCTGTCCCCGGAGGCATCCGATGATAGTGTCAAGGAAGTCGTCCGCAGGCTGGTCGGTATCCATGGTCGCCCTCACCGGGTCGACCATCCTCCTGGTCGCCTCGGGCTTCACCGCGCCTGCCGGAGCGGGTGCCCCCGCCCGGCAGGGAACCGGAGAGGACCTGCGGATCACCATCATCTACGACAACTACCCGTGTGTGGAGGGGCTGGCCACCGATTGGGGATTCGCGGCCCTGATCCAGTTCGGTGGTGACCGGATCCTCTTCGATACGGGCACGCGGGGGGAACTCCTGCTCTCGAACGCCTCCAGACTTGGACTCGACTTGAGCAGGATAGACAAGGTGGTGCTCTCTCATTTCCACACCGATCACACGGGCGGACTGCAAGGTTTCCTGGGACAGCTGGAAGAGGGCATCAGACCGACGGTTTACTCGCTGCCTTCCTATCCTCGAGAATTCAAACAGGAGGTGGCCCGGCGGGGCCGCTCGGTGGACGCGCAGCCCTTCCAGGAGATCATCCCGGGCGTCTACACCACCGGGGAGATCCGCGGGCCCGTCAACGAGCAGGCGCTGGTGATGAAGACCGGGAAAGGACTCGTGGTGGTCACGGGCTGCGCCCACCCTGGGATCGTGAAGATCATCGAGACGGCGAAGGATCACTTCGATAGCGGGATATACCAGGTCATCGGTGGCTTCCATCTCATGAGCACGCCGGCGGCTGAGATCCGGAACATCATCCGGGAATTCAGGAGGCTGGGCGTCCGCAGGGTTTCCGCCACCCACTGCACGGGCGACGAAGCCATAGCGCTGTTCCAGGCGGCGTATGGGGAGGACTACCTCCCGGGTGGTGCCGGGAGAGTCTTCGTCATCTCTGACAGATGAAGGACCGGGTCAGCGGAAGCGGCGTAGAGCCACCATGGTGATGTCGTCGTCCTGAGGGACGTTACGGATGTGATCCAGGACCACGGCCCGTATCCGGTCGACGATCTGCTCCGCTGAAGCCTGACCGACCTCCCGGAGGATCCGGAGCAGGTCCTCCTCGCCGAGCATCGTCTCCCCCTCGTCCTGGGCCTCCGTCACACCGTCGGTGTAGAGAAAGACGAGAGAATCGGTCGGGAGCATGGTGGTCCCGCTGCTGTAGGAGGCCCCGGGCATCATCCCGAGGGGGATGCCTCCTTCGGTGAGTTTGATCGGCTGACCGCTCGACCCGGGCAGGCCGGCGATCTGGATCGGGAAGGGATGGCCGGCGTTCACGTAGGTGAAGGACCCGGTCGCCGGATCCAGGATCCCGCAGAAGAGCGTGATGTAGTGGGTGATGTCGGTGGATTCACAGATCGCATCGTTGACCCGGCTGATGGTCTCGGGGAGATCCCGGGCATACTGGGTGTGGCTCCTCAGAGAGGCGTGCAGATTCGCCATCAGCAAGGCGGCCGGGATGCCGTGGCCGACGACATCCCCGATGGCGATCAACCAGCGGCCTTCGGAGAGCGGGATGTAATCGAAGTAGTCGCCCCCGATGTCCAGACAGGGGATGTTGATCCCCCGCACCTCGTAGCCCTCGATCTGCGGCGGGGCCTTCGGCAGCAATCCCTCCTGGATGCTCCGTGCCATCTCGAGTTCCTTGCGGAGCAGTTCTCTCTCCGCCGCTTCGAGCAGCAGGCGCCGCTGCAGGATCTCACGATGCAGCATGTTCGAAGCCATCGCCGCCAGCGCCGAGGTGAGCGCGAGGTCGTAGCGGTGATAGGCCATGCCCGACCTCTTCGATCCCAACCACATCTCCAACCCGTTCAGCTCCTTGAATGGGACCCGCAGGCACGGCTCCTCGTCCCGATCCGGTCGCTGTACACTCGGCCAGGAACCGGCCCACCGCCCGGTCGTGTCCACCGTCTCGATCCAGGAAGGCTCGATCGACTGCCGGATCTGCTCGTGCAGGAAGTCGATCACGGCCGCCCCGGTCAACCGCTCGTCCAGTCCCTCGGCGAAATCCCGTACCCGCTGACCGTAGCTGTACTTGGTCCGGTAGAAGGCCTTGTCCACGATCCGCTGGACCCGGTACCAGAGGGGCTCGAAGAGCAGGTGATAACAGACGGCGAGCAGCCCCAGGACCGCCACGAGCCGCCACTGGATGCGGGGGAGTTCGGGCAGGATGGTGCCGACCAGCAGGTAGCCGAGGATGATGAACGCCCCCCCGAAGAGCAGGTAGACCAGCGCCGTGAGCGGGCCGTACATGACTCCCTGTTTCAAGGTCACCGTCACGTCGAGTAGCCGATAGCGCACGATCGCGATCAACACGCTGACCGGGATGATGAAGAGGAAGGGGAATGCGGCACTGTCCCGGAAGGGGGCGTTGAAGGCCAGCAGACGAGGCAGGAGGAAGACGATCAGGAGCGGCACCACGCTGACCAGGTATCCGAGGGTCATCCAGAGATAGCGTCGATGCACCTGAGGATCAGGACTCGTGCGGTAGGCGTGGTGGATCCCCGCTCCCAGCCAGGCGAGCCCCCAGGTCAGCAGGACCCAGAAGGTGTACTGCGCTCCCACCGCCAGACGGAATCCGGTGCTCCGTCCACCCCCCAGGTAGAGCAGGACACCCGTGACCATTACTGCTGCGGCGGCCGGTCCGACCACCCAGGTAAGTTCGCGGAGCACACGTAATCCGTGCCGCTTGCTCGATCCCTCGAAGAGTGTAACGGAGAAGGAGACCAGCAGGGGGGCGGTCAGACCATAGGCGGCCGACCAGATCACGGCCAGGATCCATTCCCCGGCCCCCGCACCGAGCGGCGCGCCGGGTTCATCAAGGACCATGATCATTGCGATGCAGACGAACGCCCCGGCCAGGGGGAGTGCGGCCCGGTTGCGCTCCCGCCGGAGGAGGATGAATCCGGCCAGCAGGAGGAGGCAGAGACCGACCAGGTCCACGACCAGGACGGCACCGGGTTCGAACCCGCTGACCAGCCGCACCCGCTGATGGCTCTGCCCGGTCGGCAGTTCGCCGTCCGGGGCCTCGAGCCGGAGCACGACCGGGTCCCCTCGTCGGTGCCCGGTCAGGGCCACCCGGACGTGCCAGGTCCGCGTTATCGGAAGCCCGTCGATCGCCCGGACCAGGAGGGGGCTCGTCGGATCCGGCCAGGTGACGGGAAGCGCCCCGGGTTCGGTGACCTGCTCGATCCGGAGCCCTCCCGGACGCAGGGCCAGCCTGACGGGCAGATCGGTCCGCCGGAAGGCTCGCACGGCACCCGCCAGCATGATCAGGAAGAAAAGGGCAAAGAGGGAGAGCGTGATCGGGGGGAACCGCCGGATCCGATCGATCATCAAAGCCACCTCCCAGGGCGCGGACATGGTAGAACCCCGGGCTGGTCGCGTCCAGACCGGTGACCTTGTGCCGACGCCCGGCCTCCGCATCCGGCCCGGGCCATATGGTGGGGGGGGTGATCGGCGCCCGGAGCCCGGAGCGCGGCTCGGGACACTAGTGACAGCCGTCCAGCAGCTGGTTGATGAGCCCGAATTCGATGTTGTCCCTGAACTAGGGCGAGTCCTGCACGTACGGCCAGGCCGTCACGACGACCACGAGGTTCTTGTCCGGCGCGATCAGGATGGTTTGCCCGCCATGGCCGGCCGCCCAGAAGAACCCGTCCACGAGGCTTTCCCAGAAGTAGTAGCCGTACGCCCAGGTGTTCAACGGGACATGCGGCTCGGTCGCCGCCGCGAGCCAGTCGGGGTCCAGCACCTGCTGCCCGTCCCACACTCCGTATCCCGGCCTTCTCCGGGTGGTCGGTGAAGTACTCCGATTAGCGGCACGCACAGGACACCGCTCGGCCCCAGGGACAGATCGTTGGCCCAGTAGGCATGTGATTCATCCCAGGAGTCGTGATACGAGATCGAAGCCGTGGCCGAGGCGGCGGGACCGATATAGAGGCGGACACCCCCGCTCCTCAGCAGGTTGAAGGCATGGCGGTAGCGCAGCCATACCCCACCATGAATCGTCGCGTATTCGTCTTCGATGACTGTCTTAAGTCTTCCATAGCCAATTGTGACCGTAAACGACCGGTATCGGTCACTGATATCATCATATTGGTAAGAAAAGATGTGTAACGCACCCCGGTGCACCTTGGGCATCAGGAGTTCTTCCCGGCTCTGCTGGAAGCCCAGGGAATACCCGAGTGTGTGCTTCGACCCGGGGAGAGGGGACGTCTGCCCTTCTGCCGCTGTGCCGGGCAGGAGGAGGAGGAAGAAGAGGAACACTGCCCCGCGAGGACCCATACCCGCATCGTACGGATTCCAGATGTCCCCGGTTCCACGTCGCTTCCTCTCCGGCTGTGTTGATATGCTAGGGAGCACGCACGGCAGGTATCGGCCTCAGCGGGGAGGTGTGCCTTGAAGAGAGCCTCGGCGGTTATCGGTCCGGTTGTGCTGGCCGCGGCCGTACTCGGAACGGCCTGCAGGTCGGGGAGTCCGGCGACCGGGCTCTCTCCGATCGAGGAGTTGGGGAAACGGCTCTTCTTCGATCCGAACCTCTCGTCGCCGCCCGGACAGGCCTGCGCGGTCTGCCACGGGCCGCTGGTCGGATTCACCGGACCGGATGAGCGTATCAACCGGGCCGGCAGTGTCTATGAAGGCGCGGTCCACGGCCGGTTCGGGAACCGCAGACCCCCGACCTCGGCCTATGCCGGGGCGAGCCCCGTACTCCATCCGGACGAGCAGGGGACGTTCGTCGGGGGGATGTTCTGGGACGGTCGGGCGACCGGAGCGTCCCTGGGTGATCCCCTGGCCGAGCAGGCCATGGGACCCTTCCTCAATCCCCTCGAACAGGCGCTGCCCGATCGCCGCAGTCTGGTCCTCGCCGTCCGCGGGTCCGACTACACCCGGCTCTTCGAGCGGGTCTGGGGGAGGGGCTCGCTCGACGCCGAACGAGACGTGGAAGGGGCCTTCGAGCGGATCGCCCGCTCCATCGCCGCCTACGAACGGTCGATCGAGGTCAATCCCTTCAGCTCGAAGTTCGACGATTTCTGGCGGGCGGCGACCGCCCGCGGTCTCGATGTGGCGACCATCCATGTGGGCAGCGAGGCCGATTTCCGCAGCCTCGGCCTGTCCGACCGGGAGCTCCATGGTCTTGCCCTCTTCAACTCCACGGCCCTCTGCGTCAATTGCCACGTGCTTACTTCGATCGATGAGGGTCCTCCCGTCTTCACCGACTTCACCTACGACAACCTGGGCGTGCCCCGTAACCCGGAGAACCCCTTCTATCGGCAGAGCGCGGAGTTCAATCCGGCGGGGGAGGGTTGGGTGGATATGGGACTCGGGGGCTTCCTCGAGGAGATGGATACGTACCGGTCCTTCGCCGCCGACAACTACGGGAAGCACAAGGTCCCGACCCTCCGGAACGTGGACGCACGGCCGACCGCCGGTTTCGTGAAGGCGTTCACCCACAACGGCTACTTCAAGGACCTCAAAGAGCTCGTGCACTTCTACAACACCCGGGATGTGGCCGGTACGGACTGGCCGGCGCCTGAAGTCGCCGAGAACCTCAACCGGGACGAGATCGGGAACCTCGGGCTGACCGGGGAGGAAGAGGACGCCCTGGTGGTCTTCATGACGACCCTGACCGATATCAAGCCGGGTCTGGCGCCGCCCTCCCTGCCTGTCCCGCAGGCCCGGACCGGCCGCGGACCGCAGCCGCCGGCGGTGATCTCCCCCGAGGTGCTGCCCGACCGGCGGGTGGTCTTCCGGGTCCGGGCCCCCCGGGCGACCAGTGTCCGGCTCACCGGGAGCGACATCCCCGACAATGGGCGGGGAACCCCGATGACCCGCCGGGAAGGAGATGTCTGGGAGGTCACTCTTGGCCCGCTCGGCCCGGGTGCCTACCGCTACAACTTCGATCTGGACGGGGTACCGGTGATCGATCCCCGTAATCCGGGGATCAGCGAGTCGAACAACAACGTCTGGAGCCTGGTCGTCGTACCGGGCTCGGAATTCATGGACACCCGGGACGTGCCCCACGGCGCGGTCGCGGCGGTGACCTACTTCTCGAACAGTCTGGGCGGGTTCCGGCGCCTGCATGTCTACACGCCACCCGGCTACGAACTGGGCCGGGGCCGTTACCCGGTCTTCTACCTGCTCCACGGGGCGGGCGACTGCGACGACGCCTGGAGTTCGGTCGGCCGGGCGGGCTTCATCCTGGACAACCTGATCGCCGCCCGGCGGGCGCGTCCCATGGTGGTGGTGATGCCCGCCGGCCATATCCGTCCCGCGGAGACCGGACCAGGAGGTACGGCCCTTGCGTCAGGGGCCTCGGCCGGTCTGCCCGCGGATGCCTTCGAGCGGGACTTCTTGAACGATGTCCTGCCTTTCATCGAGAAGCACTACCGGGTCTACCGGGACCAGAGGCATCGGGCGATCGCCGGTCTCTCGATGGGGGGGAGTCAGACGCTCAACATCGCCATTCCCAACCTGACCGAGTTCGGCTACATCGGGGTCTTCAGCTCCGGGTTGATCGGTTCCTTCGGTGGGGGTCGTAGCGGCGCCGGCGGAGGGGCCACCGGTCCGACCTGGGAGGAGCGCCATGCCGCCCAACTGGAGGATGCCCGGCTCAGGAGGGGTCTCCGCCTGGTCTGGTTCGCCACCGGCCGGGACGACTTCCTGATGGAGACCTCGCGGGGCACGGTGGAACTGCTCCGCAGGCACGGGTTCAAAGTCGAGTTCCGTGAGACCGAGGGCGCACATACCTGGATCAACTGGCGCGATTACCTCCACGAGTTCGCACAGCGCCTGTTCCGCTGACCGGCCCATAGCCTGGCGGGCGAAGAACACAGCGGTCCTCTTGTAGAGAGGGAGACTGCCGACCGAGAGGAGCCCACCATGGACAAGACCGCTGAGCTGCCGGCCGGACCGGCCCTCTTCCACGAGGAGCAATACTTCCGCCAGCCCTGGGTGGTGGTCCTGGTCCTGGGCCTGGCCGCCCTGATCTGGTACGCGATGTGGCAACAGCTGGTCCGGGGGGTCCCGTTCGGGACCAATCCCCCTCCTGATGGGGTACTCGTCGCGGTTTGGCTATTGATCGGGATCGGTCTGCCGCTCTTCTTCTACCGTCTGAGCCTGGTCAACGAGGTGCGGATGGACGGCCTCTACTTCCGGTTTCACCCCCTGCAGTGGCGCTGGCGGCATCTGGGGTGGGGGGACCTCGAGGCCGCTCGCGTGGTCACCTATCACCCACTACTGGACTACGGTGGCTGGGGGATCCGGGTGGGGACGAAGGGCAGCGCCTATATCGTAGCCGGCAAGCGGGGACTGCTCCTGAAGATCCGGGAAGGGTCCGACCTGCTCATCGGCTCTCAGCGGCCGGAACAGTTCATCGAGGCGATGTACGCCACGGGTCATCTGCGCGCAGAGGGACCGGCTGCTCAGTAGGATCCGTCTCCAATGGTTGAGGCATCCGACCACGGCCGCACACCTCTCTGCAGTATCCAAGCCCCTGTGGGTGCCGGCCGCGAACCTCCAGGAGGATCCCCATGAGGAAACTCATCCCTATCGGCGCGCTCACCGCTGCACTGCTCCTGCTGGCTACCACCGAGAGCCATGCCCAGACCAGGGCGCTCGATCCGGCCGTTTGGTCGTCGCTCCACTACCGTTACATCGGCCCGCCGGGGAACCGTGTCATCAGCATCGCCGGGCTGCCCGGCGATCCCTCCACCTACTATGTCGGCGCCGCCTCCGGTGGCATCTGGAAGACAACCGACGGGGGAGTCCACTGGCAACCTATCTTCGATGATCAACCGGTCTCCTCGATCGGCGCGCTGGCCGTGGCTCCCTCGGATCCCGCCATCGTCTGGTCGGGCACCGGGGAGACCTTCCTCCGGAGCCACATCTCGATGGGCTACGGGGTGTTCAAGTCCACCGACGAAGGGAGGACCTGGCAGGGCATGGGGCTGGAGAAGACCGGCCGGATCGGCCGGATCGTCATCGATCCGCGCGACCCCGAGGTCGTCCTGGTCGCGGCGCTCGGCCACAGCTACGGGCCGCAGCCCGAGCGGGGGGTGTACCGAACCACCGACGGCGGCCGGAACTGGACCCGGGTGCTGTTCGTGGACGAGACCACGGGGGCCGTCGACCTGGTGGCCAAGCCCGGGGAGCCCGACGTCCTCTACGCCGCCACCTGGCAGATCGAGGTCCGCACCTGGGGGCGCACCAGCGGGGGGCCCGGCAGCGGCATCTGGATGTCACGGGACGGAGGAGCGACCTGGCGGCGCCTGAGCGGCCACGGTCTGCCCACCCGGCCCTTCGGCAAGGTCGGTCTGGCGGTGACGCCGGCCGCGCCCGAACGCGTCTACGCACTCATCGAGACCGGCCGCGGGGTGCCGTGGCAGGGGGAGCCGACCGACGACGGCGCGCTGTGGCGTTCCGATGACGGGGGGGAGAACTGGCGGCTGGTCAACAGCAACAGCGGCACGATCATCGGCCGGCCGGCCTACTACACCCGGATGGGAGTTTCTTCGGACGATCCGGACGAGGCCTATTTCCTCTCCATCGGCTTCAGCAGCACCACCGACGGCGGACGTACGCTCGACCGGCGCCCGCCGGGGAGCAGCCCCGGTTTCGACAACCACGACATCTGGATCGATCCGACCGACGGGGACCGGATCACCGTCGCCAACGATGAGGGTTTCTCCATCTCGACCACCCGGGGCCGGACCTGGGACCGGATCCGGCTCCCGGTGGCGCAGCTGTACCGGGTGAGGACCGACAACCGCATCCCCTACCTGGTCTACGGGAATATGCAGGACGGCCCGTCGACCGTGGGACCGAGCAACTCGAAGTTCGGCGGCGCCAGTTTCACCGGCAGCGCCGATATCCCGCGCGGGCTCTGGTTCTCGGTGGGGGGAGGCGAGAGCGGTTGCGCGACCCCCGATCCGGTCGATCCCGACATCGTCTGGTCGACCGCCTCGGGACGGGGGGCCGCCGGGGGCATCGTCGTGCGCACCGACTTCCGTACCCGCCAGTCGCGTGACGTCGAGGTCTGGCCGGTGTCCACCTTCGGCCACCCGGCCGCGGAGGTGGCCTACCGGTTCATCTGGGATTTCCCGCTCACCATCTCCCCCCACGACCACAACCGGGTCTACGTGGGGAGCCAGTTCGTCCATGTCACCGAGGACAGCGGCCAGAGCTGGCAGGTGATCAGCCCCGATCTCACGCTCAACGACAAGCGCCGGCAGGGGATCTCGGGCGGGCTCACCCCGGACAACCTGGGGGTGGAGTACGGCAACACCATCTACGCGATCGCCGAGTCGCCCCTGGAGCCCGGGCTGATCTGGGTGGGCACGAACGACGGACTCGTACAGCTCACCCGTGACGCCGGCCGCAGCTGGACGAACGTCACCCGGAACATCCCCGGCCTCCCGCCTTGGGGGACGATCAACAACATCGAACCGTCGAGGTTCCAGGCAGGGACGGCCTATCTCACCGTGAACGGTCACCAGGAGGGGAACTTCGACCCGTGGGTCTACCGGACCCGCGACTACGGTCGGTCGTGGGAGCTGATCGTGGAGGGGATCCCGAAGAGCCCGCTCAGTTACGCTCACTGCGTGCGGGAGGATCCGGTGCGCCCCGGGCTGCTCTACCTCGGGACGGAGAATGCGCTCTATATCTCGTTCAACGACGGCGGCCGCTGGCAACCGCTCCAGATGAACCTGCCCCCCGCTCCCGTGTCGTGGCTGACCATCCAGGAACACTTCAACGACCTGGTCCTGTCGACCTACGGGCGGGGGTTCTGGATCCTCGACGACCTCTCACCCCTCCAGCAGTTGACCGATGAGGTCGCGGCCTCCACGGCCTTCCTCTTCCGGCCGCACGCCGCCTATCGCTTCCGGCTGCTCGATGACGGTATCCGCGAGACCTCGGACGATCCCACGGCCGGCCGCAATCCCGAGTACGGTGCTTCCCTCAACTACTGGCTCGGGAGCGTGCCGGAAGGGGAGGTGAACCTGGTGATCGCGGACGCCACCGGCCGGACGGTCCGGACGATCCCGGGGACGAAGACACCGGGCATCAACCGGGTCTACTGGAACCTGCAGTGCGGGCCCTCCGGCGGCTCAGCGGGGCGGGGGAGCGGTTCCGGGGGCGCGCCGGGCGGGACCTTCCGTCTCCTGGCGCCCCCCGGCCGGTATACGGTGACCCTCCAGGCAGGGGGCCGGGTATCGACGCAACCCCTGACCGTGCTCAAGGACCCCGACTCCGGCGGGAGTCTCGAACAGATCACCGTCCAGACGGCCAGGCTCGAACAGCTCACCGCCGATATCGACTCGGCCCTGGTACTCACCGAGGCGATCGAACGCATCCGGAGCGGGCTCAGGGAGCTGAACACGCGGGTCGCGGGCGATCCTGCGATGGCCGAGGTGCGAGGAGGCGCCCAGGCCCTGGAGCGCCGGTTCACCGCCCTGGCCGACAGCCTGAACCAGCAGAAGCCGGGGGCCTTCTACATGTGGCCGGTCCGGCTGAACGCCAAGCTGGTCTATCTGGCCAACCACGTGCAGAGTTCGGACTACGCGCCCACCGACCAGGCCCGGGCAGCGCACGCGCTGCTGAGAGCGCAACTCCGTCGGGTCGGAGCGGCCTACCAGGATCTGCTGCGGAGGGACCTGGCCGCACTTAATCAGTTGCTGCAGCGGCGGGGACTGGCGGTCATCCCTCCTCAGCGACCGTGATGAGCGACTGGCGCCGGAAGAAGAGCAGCGGGTCATTTTTCCATGTACCAACGGAGATACGGGCTCGGTACCATTCTTCCGTCAGCGGGCGTATGAACCCCGAATAGGCAGGTCTCCCCATGTCGCGATCCAGACCAGGTCCCCGAGTGCTTACCCGGATCATAGATGCTGGGGGCGATGGACCCGACCGGCAAGCGCATGCCTTTCACGCTGGAACCCGGCGGCCGCTCCAGCACCAAATTCGATCTGGGAAGCGGGATGGGCAATCCCTTCGGGGGCGAGATGATGATCCCCCAGGGCCTGCAGCAGTTCTTCATCCCCTGGCCCGACCAGCCGCTGGCGGTCGGGGAGGCCTGGACGGACTCCACCACCCAGGAACACGAGAGGAGTGGTGGGGGAGGGATCTCAACCACAATTTTGACCCGCTATACCTACCAAGGACTGATTGAGGATGAGCCGGGGCAGGGCCCGCAGAAGGCGGTACACGCCGAGGTGCGCGGCTCTATGGCCGGCGTCATCTCGAACGAGGCCATGGGCACCGAGGTGCAGATGACCATGACCGGGACCTGGACCGGCCAGAACGAGTACCGTTTCGATCCCCGGGACGGTCTGCTCACCTCCAGTTCCGGAGCCCTGGTCATGTCGATATCCATGGATATGTCGGTCCCCGTGCCGATGAGCATCCCGATGACCATGGACGTGAAGTCGACGGCCAAACGGATCCGCTGACCACAGGATCGCTGTATCTGCAGATGGAATGGGTTCAAGTGGGTTCCGGAGCATAGGGGGGATGGTGTCGTACTGGTGCTGGTCGGGATCGCCCTCCTGCTCCTGGTCGGGAGGGCCCTCCGCCGTCAGGCGCTCGAGGAAGCGCAGGCGAAGGCGCGGATATACCTGGACCGGAACCTGGCCACCCATGCCTACTACACGCATCGGCTGAAACCGGCTGTCTTTCGCCTGGCCGAAGGGGTCGTCCCGGAGGACTACTTCGATCCGGTCTGGATGTCCTCGACCTATGCCGTACGGGAGATGGGCATTTATTTCAACCAGCTGAATCCCGAGAACTACTATTACAAGGAGTGCGCCATCAATGCCCGCAACCCGGACAACGAGGCGGATGATTTCGAGCGTGCGTTCCTCGAGGATCTGAACCTTGATCCCGGGTTGACGGAGCAGGCTATCGTACGTCGTCTGGACGGAGTGCCGTACTTCCAGGTCATCCGGCGCGGTGAGACGATAGAAGCCGACTGCCTGCGCTGTCACAGCGATCCGGCGACAGCGCCCGCCGGTCTGGTGGAAGCCTATGGTGCGGAACGCAGTTTCAACCGCCGGATCGGCGAGACGGTCTCGGCCGTCTCCATCCGGATACCTCTGGCGGACGCCTTCGGTCAGGCGAACCACCTGACCTTCCTGCTCTCCCTCCTGCTCGTCGGCGTGCTGGTGATCATGGCCGGCTTGCGGCACTTCTACTGGGGGCGCTGGCTGCTTCTTCCAATCGACCGGATCCGCCACCAGGCGATCGCCATCGCCGAGGATCCCGACCGGCTGGGCACCCTCATCGATCTCCCCACCGGGCAGGAACTGAAGGACCTGGCCGGCGCTTTCAACACCATGTCCATCAGCCTGCGCCAGAGTCACGATCACCTGGAGGAACGGGTCCGATCGCGGACCGTGGAACTCGAGAATGCCAATGCCCGGCTGGTCGCAGTACTCAACGAAGTCAAGACGCTGAAGGGCATGCTCCCCATCTGCGCCAACTGCAAGAAGGTCCGGGACGACTCGGGGTACTGGAACAAGATCGAGGATTACATTCGGGACCACTCCGAGGCCGAGTTCAGCCATGGGATCTGCCCCGAGTGCTTCCGGAAGCTCTACCCGGACATGGAACCTCCCGGTCGCTGATCCGCTCGACGACCGTGGACCTGAAGCCGACGGCCGAACAGATGAAATAACCGGCCGAGGCAACACCCGGCCCGCCGGCGGCATCTTCCTCACAGTGGTGCATCCCGGTGGTGCGAACGTTCCGAACTTCCCTTCGGGTCCCTTCGTTTGAGAGAGGAAGAGCCCTACCCCTGATCCCGGGAGAAGGATACCGATGTTGCGCTACGCTTTCCGTTCGCTTGCCCGCACGCCCGCCGTGACCCTGGTCGTGGTCTTCTCGCTGGGCTTGGGGATCGGTAGCAACACGGCCATCTTCTCCCTGCTGCACCAGCTCGTCCTCCGCTCCCTGCCCGTCCCCGATCCTGGAGAGCTCGTCCTGCTCAACTCCTCGCAGGAGTTCAAGAGCGGCCGTCTGTCCGCGAACAACGCCGGCCGCGGCGAGTTCATCTTCAACTACCGGGCTTTCCGGGCGCTGGAGGCCGACTCCTCGGGAGTGGCCGAAGTGGCGGCTTTCCGGCAGCATCCCGCCAACATCGCCACCGAAGCGAGTACCCAGAGCGGATTGCTGCTCCTGGTCTCCGGCGGGTACTTCCAGGCCCTCCGAGTCCAGCCGCTGATGGGACGCTTCCTCAACCACCAGGACGATGAATCCGGGCATGGAAATCCGGCCGTGGTTCTGGGCTACGGCTACTGGCAGGAGAAACTGGGGGGCGAACCTCAGGTCCTGGAGCGCCCGATCCGAGTAAACGGCCATTCCTTCACGGTCGTGGGGGTGGCTCCCCGGGGATTCACCGGTCTTACCCTGGGGGACGACCCGGACATCTACGTTCCACTCGCGTTCAAGCCGCAGATGACACCGGGTTGGGACGGTACCGACCGGCTCAACGACTACTGGCTCTATCTCTTCGCCCGGCTGACGCCGGGTGTCTCACGCGAACAGGCAGCGGCGGCCTTGAACGGGGTCTATCGCGGCATCGTGGAGGAGCAGGCGGCCACCGTGACCGGTCGGGATGAGGGATACATCGAGCGCTTCCGGCAATCCCGCCTGACCCTGATCGACGGGCGGCAGGGGAACAGCAGCTTCCGGGAGGGGAGCCGCACCCCCGCCCTCATCCTTATGACGGCCACGCTTCTCGTCCTGCTCATCGCCATGGCCAACGCGGCCAACCTTCTGCTGGCCCGTTCCGCCCAGCGGGGTAAGGAACTGAGCATCCGGATGGCCCTGGGCGCCGAACGCCGGCACCTGATGGGGCTGCTGCTCTCCGAGGCGGTCCTGATGGCCCTGGCCGGGGGAGGGGTCGGTCTGCTCCTGGCCCGGTGGACCCTCTCGCTGCTGGTGGGTTGGATCGGGAGCGGCGAGGGGGCAGTATACTTCCTGACCGCCCGACTCCAGTGGCCCATCCTGCTCTTCGCCCTGGGACTGAGCGCCGTCACGGGGCTGCTGCTCGGGCTTTATCCGGCCTGGGAAGCGGCCCGGCGGGACGTCAGCGACACCCTTCGCGAAGGGGTGGGGAAGGCCTCGGCCGGGCGCGGCTCGGCCCGTGTCCGCAAAGCGCTGGTGGGGGCCCAGGTCACCATCTCGGTCCTGCTGCTGGTACCTACCGGGCTCTTTCTGAAGAGCCTGGTCAACTTGGTCCGGGTGGACCTGGGCTGGCCGACCGAACAACTCTTCACCTTCAGCATCTCCCCCACCCTGAACGGATACACCCAGGAGCGGACCCGTGCCCTCTTCAAGCGGATGGAGGAGGAACTGGCCGCCCTCCCGGGGGTCCGTACAGTCTCCTCCGGCCTGGTCCCCCTCATCAGCGGGAGCAACTGGTCGAGCAGCCTGACGGTGGAGGGCTTCGGCGGTGGGCCGGACAAAGACGCCAACTCTTACCTCAACGAGGTCGGTCCCGGATTCTTCACCCGGATGGGCATCCCCCTGCTGGCCGGACGAGAGTTCCGATCCGAGGACGACCTGGGCGGCCCTCAGGTAGCGGTCGTGAACGAGACCTTCGCCCGGCACTTCTTCGGGGAGGAAAACCCCCTGGGGAAGCGGTTCGCCCAGTCGTGGGGGGATAACGTCGAGCTCGACATCGAGATCGTGGGCCTGGTCAGGGATACCAACTATTCGGAGGTGAAGCAGGAGAAGCCGCGTCTCTTCTACCTGCCTTGGCGCCAGGACGATAACCTGGGCTACCTGACCTTCTACGTGCGTTCCAATCTCCCCGCCGGCCCGACGATCTCCTCCCTGCGCCAGGCCATGACCGGTCTGGATCCCGATCTTCCCCTGGAGAACCTGCAGACCATGGAGGCCCAGGTCCGCGACAATATCCAGGCCGATCGGATCGTCCTCCAGCTCGCCGCGGTCTTCGCCTTCCTGGCCACCGGCCTGGCCATGCTGGGCCTCTACGGCGTGATGTCCTACAGCGTGGCCCAACGGGTGCGGGAGATCGGGATCCGGATGGCCTTGGGGGCGGCCGGCGGCCGCATCCGGATCATGGTCCTGGGCGAGATGCTGGTGATCCTGGGCATCGGTACGGCGGCGGGCATCCCACTCGCCCTCATAGCCGCCCGGCTGGCCCGCTCCCAGCTCTTCGAAGTCACCGCCTTCGACGGCCCGGTGCTGATCGGTGCGATCGCCGCGCTCACCCTGGCCGCGCTGGCCGCCGGGTACCTCCCGGCCCGCCGGGCCACCCGGGTGGACCCGGTGGGATCGCTGCGGGCGGAATAGGACCGTTCAACCGCCCTGAGGGATATCCTTCGACGACAGGTGAGCGGATCGGGGAAGCGTGCTATAAGGATGAGGTCCGCCGGCCCCGCCGGATCGCTCCGACCGGTGGTGCCGGGACCCGTCATCCCGTGGAGCGAGCAGGAGGAAATCCCCGTGAAGCGTCTGATCACCGCCCTGACGATCGCTGTCTGTCTGGTACCGGCCGGCCGGATCGTCGCCCAGGAGAAGCCGTCCGGGGAACCGGAACCGGCCTGGTCGAACGAGCTGACCGAGGAACGGTCGGTCCAGACCCGCCACACCATCAAGATCGGGGGCCGGGACCTCGCCTACACCGCCACCGCCGGCACCTATGTGCTCAAACAGGATGACGGCAAGCCGCTGGCCGACTTATTCCACATCGCCTACCTGAAGGACGGGGTGACCGACTACAGCCAGCGGCCCCTCCTCTTCTCCTTCAATGGCGGACCGGGGACCGCCTCGGTCTGGCTCCATATGGGGGTACTCGGTCCCCGGCGGGTGGTAGCGGACAAGGAGGGCAACGCCCTACAGCCCCCCTTCCGGCTGGTGGACAACGCCTACTCCATCTTGGATGTGGCCGATGTGGTTTTCATCGACCCGGTGGCCACCGGATACAGCCGCATGGCTCCCAAGGAGGACGCCCACCGCTACCACGGCACGATGCAGGACATCGAGTCGGTGGCCGCCTTCATCCGGCTCTGGACGACCCGGAACAAGCGCTGGGAATCACCCAAGTACCTGATCGGGGAGAGCTACGGTACCACCCGGGCCTCCGGCCTGGCCGGATACCTGCAGTCGGAACATCTGATGTTCCTCAACGGGGTGATCCTGGTCTCGATGACCGAACTCTCCTACGACGTAGGGGAGGACCTGAACGCCGCCCTCATCCTGCCGCACTACGCGGCCACCGCCTGGTACCACCATCAGCTCGCACCGGAATTTCAGAACCGGCCGCTGCACCTGGTGCTGGAAGAGGTTGAGGCCTTCGCCCTCGGCGACTACCTCTCTGCCCTGGTCAAGGGGGGCTATCTGTCCGAACCGGAGCGCACCGAAGTGGTGAACAAGCTCGCCCGCTACACCAGCCTCTCTCCCGCCTTTATCCGCAACTCCAACCTGCGCATCGAGCGGGACCGCTTCCGCAAGGAACTCCTGCGCGACCAGGGGCTCACCGTGGGCCGGCTCGACAGCCGCTACACCGGACGGGACCGGGACAGCGCCGGGGAGGGGATCGAGTACGACCCCGCCCTGGTGGACTGGGAGGGAACCTTCGCCGGGACGTTCAACCAGTACATCCGGGCCGAGCTGGGTTACGAGACCGATCTCGACTACTACGTCTGGGGGGACGTACATCCCTGGAAGTCGGAGCCCTCGGCCAACGTCGGGGAGATGCTGCGGGCGGCCATGAACCGGAACGAGTACCTGCAGGTCATGATCCTGGAGGGGTACTACGACGCCGCCTGCGACTACTTCACGGCCGAGTACGTCTTCTCCCACCTCGACCTGACCGGTGTGCTCAAGGATCGCATCCGGTTCCAGTATTACGAGTCGGGGCATATGATGTACATACACGAGCCCTCGCTGGTGAAGATGAAGACCGACCTGGCCGAGTTCATCCGGTCGACCCTGCCCGGGAAGTAGCGTCACGGCGATCACGAACGGAGGCGGCCGGCATGACCGGAGCCCGCACCAGTCTCCTCGTCCTCCTGCTGGCGGGAAGCGCCTGCGCCCGGGGAGCCGACCAGGACCTTGGTGCGGAACGCCGATCCTTCCCCGCCGCCCGGCCGCTGGAGGCCTCCTCGGTGCGCCTCGACGGGGAATTGGGCGCCCGCTACTCGGCCGCCATGGTCAATGTGCTGACCCACACAGATCGCTATTCCCTCGACAGCTTCGCGGCCAGCGCGGCGGGTCGTCCCGGGGCGCTCTGGTGGGACTGGCCCGGGGACCAGATCGGTCGTTGGCTCTCGGTAGTGCATGTCGCGGAAGGGTATGGGTGGACACCGGCGGCCGACTCGCGGGCGGCGGTGGCCGATGTCGTACTCCCGCTGCAGACCGGGGGGGGGAATTTCGGTCCACCCGGATCGAAGACCTCCGACGACGTGCGCCTGACCTCCGGGAACGCCTTCGCCCTGCGCGGCCTGATGGACGCCTATTCCGATACCAGGGACCCGCGCTGGCTCGATGCCGCCCGCCGGCTGGCCCGCTATTTCGAGACCTCGGCGCCGCGCTGGGAGACCAGCCGGGACGGGCACCTGCACGAGTTCTTCGGGCACTGTATTGACGGCCTGGTGGCCCTCTACAAGCAGGGGGGGGACCGATGGGCGCTCGACCTGGCCGAGCGGCTGGCCCGGCAGGTCGGCCGTACCCCCCACACCCATCACACCCTCTCCCTCTGCCGCGGTCTGATCGACCTGGCCCGGGTCACCGGCCGCCGGGACTACCTCGATCCCGTGGAGGACTACCTGGTCTGGTGCCGGGAGAGGCTCGGGGTGAGCGGCAGCCTGCCCGAGGCGATGCCCGAATCCCCCCAGGACGAAGGGTGCGGACTGGCCGACTGGATCGTGGTCAACCTGATGATGCATGCGGCCACCGGCGAGCAGCGCTATGTGGACGCCGCGGAACACACGCTGGTCAACCACTTCTTCCTCAATCAGTTCCATACCGGCGGCTTCGGGCACCTCACGCTCGCCTCGGAGGTGGTGGGGGGCAGGCTCTGGCAAGGCTGGGAAGGGCGGTTCGGCAGCGAGAACCCCGGCTGCTGTTCCCTCTGGGGAGCGTGGGCGCTCGGCCAGGTGGGCCGGTATATCGTCACCCGTTCGCCTGGGACGGTCTCCGTGAACCTCTATGCCCCGGCCCGGATCACCCTCCCGGAGAGCGAGGTGCGTCTGGAGATGACCGGGGACTTCCCCCGCCTGAAGAGGGTCCGGATCCGGGTGGTCGCACCCGGACCGGAGCGGTTCACACTGGCCCTGAGGGTCCCCCCGTGGGCGGAGGGGATGCGGGTCACCTGCGACGGCACCGAGGTGGCCGGTCCGGGGCCGGGCGAACCGTTCCGGATCGAACGGACGTGGCGCGGTGTCACGACCGTGGATCTGGAGATCGTCTCCGGGCTGCACCTGGTCGGCGTACCCGGATCGGCCTCCCCGGGAATAGCGCTCTTCGACGGACCGCTCTGCCTCGGCCTGGCCGGCCCGGCAGAAGACCTGGCGGCGGAGTGGGCTGTGCTGCTCGATGAGGCCGGCCGGGTCCGTCTCGATGGGCAGGGACGGCCCCTGGTGATCGAGCCGTCCGGCGGAACGGTCCGGGCCCTCGAGCCGATCGATGCCGGGTGGCTGGAACCGGATGTGAACGATCCGGTCCCCCGGCGGATCGTCTTCCGGCCGGGACGCAGGCCGTGAACCCGATCGGCCGCAGGGTCGGGACGGTGGGCCGGGCTCCCATCCTCCTGCTGTTCCTGGTCGCTCTGACGGCGGCTTCTGATGGCTGCACCAGGGGAGGGCCCCCGGAGGCGATTCAGAAGGTGCCCGTGCTGTACGGCACCGATCTCTTCCACCCCCCCGACGATCCGGACGACCACTTCGACCTGGCCGTCCTCTATGCCCTGGAGGAACTGGATATCCGGGGTATCGTGCTCGACCAGGGGAGCCGGCAGCAGGAACGGCCCGGCCGTATCCCGGTGGAGCAGATGAACCGGCTCACCGGCCGGGAGGTGCCGTGGGCCGTCGGGCTCGCCCAAGGGCTGAAGGGTCCGGAGGATCCCGCCACCGACCAGGCCGAGGAGTTCCAGGGGGGTGTGCGGCTGATCCTCGAGGTCCTCGAGCACGCCCCGGAACCGGTGACGATCATCACGGTCGGGAGCCTGCGCGATGTGGCGGCCGCGTTCAACCGTCGCCCTGATCTCTTCAGCCGCAACGTCGCCCGGGTGATGGCCTTCATCGGTGAGGCGAGCGCTGAGACCCGGGAGTGGAACGTCGGACTGGATCCCGCCGCGTTCATCCGCGTCATGGATGCCGTTCCCGAGCTCTGGTGGGTGCCATGCTTCGACGGTGGGAATTTCCGGAACAACGGTAACGCTTCGTTCTGGACCGCCGATCAGTCGGCTCTGCTGCGCCACGCCTCGGACCGGGTGATGAACTTCTTCATCTACGCCCTGACGGCGGTGACTTCCCCCGATCCCCCCGGCTTCCTCGAGACGGAGGTGGATGAGCCGGCCCGGGCCCGGGTGCTCTCCGGGAGGCGGAACCTGTGGTGTTCGGCCGTCTTCACCGCGGTGGCCGGCCGCCGCATCGTCGAGCGGGAGGGAACGTGGCTCGCGCTGCCTCCCGATCGGATCACGGCGGGGGATCAGGTCATCGAGGCCTTTCGTTTCCTTCCCGTTACGCTCTATGTGGATGACCAGGCCCGGGTCGTGTACGGGGAGTCGAAACACTCGCGCACCGTACGGCGCTTCCAAGTTGGGGATCCCGGCACCTATGCCCAGGTCATGACCTCGGTGACCGGCCGTCTGATCGGGGATCTGGCCGGCGGGAGGGAGCCGGAGGGACTCGCCCTGATCGAGGCTGGAAGTGACCGGGGGAGACCGGTCACCGACGCGACCGTCATCCTGGATCACTGAGACTTCTGTATGGGAGGAGGCTGCATCATGTGGCGTTTCGAACTGGCGTTCATCCTCGTGGGCGCGCTCGCGCTCTCCGGCTGCACCGGTGACGAGGATGGGGAATTCGACTCTCTGACGACCGATCTGGGCGCCCTCCCATTGTTGAGCGAGGCGCAGACCCGCTCGATCAGCCCGGAGAACTTCACCGGGGAGAAGGGGCGGGGGGGGATGGCCACCGAGGGGACCGGTGCCAATGCCGCCCGCGAACTGGGGCAGGGGTGGAAGGTCTCCCCCTCGGTCCGGATCACCGCCGGTCAGACCTTCACGTTGGCTGAGATCGAGGGCCCCGGGGCGATCAAGCACATCTGGATGACCCCGACCGGGAACTGGCGCTGCTCCATCCTCCGCTTCTACTGGGACGGGGAGCGCGAGCCTTCGGTCGAGGTGCCGGTGGGGGACTTCTTCGCCAACGGCTGGGGGGAGTTCGCTCCCGTCAACTCCCAGGCCGTGTGCGTCAATCCCGGCAGCGGGTTCAACTGCTACTGGACCATGCCCTTCCGCCGCTCCTGCCGGATCACCCTGGAGAACATCGACGAGCAGTACATGTTCCTCTACTACCAGGTCGACTACACGCTGACCGAGATCCCGCGGAGCGCCGCCTACTTCCACGCCCAGTTCCGCCGCTCCAACCCGCTCCCCGACCGGCAGGACTTCACCATCCTGGAAGGCGTGCGTGGACGGGGTCAGTATGTGGGGACCTACATGTGCTGGGGGGCCAACAGCCCGGGCTGGTGGGGGGAGGGGGAGATCAAGTTCTTC
>CAZFHZ010000026.1:0-264 GCA_964519015.1 uncultured Gemmatimonadota bacterium
GGCCAAGTCGACGATGTCGAACCCCATCAACAGCCCGCCCCGCCAGATCGACGGTCCCCACCCCACCTATCCCAGCATCGCCCGACGGGCGGGGGTGGATGGGACGGTCGTCCTGCACATCACGCTGGGGATCGACGGCCGGGTCGAGCAGGCTCAGGTGGTCCGCTCCACCACCCTGGGGGTCTTCGACGAGGCGGCCCGGGAAGCGGTGCTGGCCTGGCGCTACGAACCGGCCCGGATCGACGGCCGCCCGGTGCGGGCCGT
>CAZFHZ010000026.1:274-35287 GCA_964519015.1 uncultured Gemmatimonadota bacterium
TCCGCTTCACCATGCCACGGGTGGGCGATCGGTACTAGTAGCCCGGGCCTGCGCCGACCCGCTCCTCCGCGAACGGCTCCCGCAGGATTCCTTTCACGACCAGCTTGGGACGCTCCACCCTCACCGCCAGCGGCCGGCGCGCCGCCGCCTGTTCGATCCAGAAGGTGACCACCGCGGTGGTGCGCACCAGCTCCCGGGTGACGTAGTCGGTCCGTACCGGACCGGCCGGAGCGACCTGTCCCTCCCGCGTGAGGTGCCGGAAGCTGATCCGGACCTCCCAGGCCGGTACTTCCCCTTCCGGGGCCTCCTGGACCGGGTTCCCGACCCGGCGGAAGATGAGTTCCCAGACCGAGCCGTCCACCAGGATGGTCTGCCGGGCTTCTTCGGTCCGCGTCCAGTCGGCGTAGCGCATCCACCAGAGGGCGCTGAAGAGGTTGCCCGGGGCGGCCGGCACGGTCTGGACCGCCGTGGTGTCGGGCTCCCCCCGGGGCCGGTAGCTCGCCGGCAGAGCGGGCAGCCCGCCGGTGTCGACCCGGTCGCCGCCGGGGCGGCCATCATGCTCCCGCCAGTGGAAGTGCAGTCCCTTCTGGTCGATCTCCCGCACGTAGACGCTGGGGCGGTAGGTGACGGGGTCGAAGCGGGTGAGGTAGGTATTGCGGATATGGAAGAAACGCTCCCAGAAGGCGGTGGTGCGGGCGGAGGCGCGCACCAGGGTCTCGCCCCCCGCCGGGTCGGGGAGCTGCTCGAGCATCGCCCGGGCGACCGCGATCCCCAGGTAGGTGATCGTGTAGGTGAGCCGTTCACTCCCGGTCGCGACCCGGGGCCGGTCCGGGCGGGCACCGGTCACCAGCAGGACCAGGAGGAGCGAGAGGACCATCGGGATCCGGCCGGCCGGGCGGCGGCGGCTCAGGGCGTCCATGTCAGAACGGATTGTAGGTGAGGGTCAGCCGCACCTGCCAGGCGCGCGCCGTCACCGCCCCGAGCCCCCCCGTGCGGTCGTGCGGCCAGAGCGTGTCGGGGGCGCGCACGAGTTCGGCCCTCGCGCTCCAATGCGCCTCCCCTTCCAGCCGGGCGGTCAGCCCCACCCAGGAGCCGATCCGGTCGGGTCCGATCAGGAAGGGTTCGCTGGGCGGGATGCGGTACTGCTCGATCCGGTCCACCTCCCCCCCCTTGACGGCGTACCGTCCCCAGGCGCCCACCTGGAGCCGGGGAGTGACCAGGAAGTCGAGCCGACCTGCCACGACCTGGCTGTTCTGGGCGCTCGGGAAGCCGAGCCACGAGCCGGCGTGGGTCCAGTCGTTGACCGGGAACTTGTGCCGGTAGACGTTGGGGAGCACCCGGGTGGCCTCCACCCAGAGATGCCAGCGCCCCTGCATCAGGGGCGGGGTCCACGAGGCACCGAGCTGGAAGGCCATCCAGTTATGGGAGGTGGAATCGGCGAAGGTGTCCCCCATCTGCCACTCGTCCAGCGCGATGGCGCCGTAGAGCCGCGGGCCGCCGGCCGGCGACCAGGCGGCATCGAGCGCGATCATGGTATTGTCGGGGTCGTTCAGGTAATGCTGGGCGTCCCAGATCGAGACGGTGGGGACGAAGTAGAGCAGTTCGGGGAAACGGTCGGCCGCGATGACCATCTCGGTCAGACCGATCTGGAGGCCCGGCAGCGGCTTCAGGTCAAGCCGGTGCCCCAAGAGGAACTTCTGGCGCTCCAGGGCCCGGTAGACGGTCGGCTCCTCCGGCTGGTAGGAGCGGGTCGAGTCGATCAGCCCCGACTTGAGGGAGCCGGCCAGCGCCGTGTAGCGCAGCCACTCCCCGAAGCGCACCCGTCCCTGCAGATGCCCGAAGCTGGGGGCATGTCCCGACAGGAGCAGGTTCCAGCCGGGAGAGGGGCCCCAGGCCGGGGAGTCGAACACCACGTCGGCCGAGAGGTGCCTCCCTTCGAGTGAGAGGTGCCCGCTCGACTCGGTATAGGCGGCCCATTCCTCCCCGAAGGTGCGCAGCTGGGCGATGTTCTGGACGGGGGCGTAGGGCCAGTTCCGGATCGTCCCCCGCCGCGCCTCGCTCGTCTGCCGGTAGCGGGCGGCGAAGCCGATCGTGGGACCGGCCGTGCCGTAGATTTCCACCCCGCCCCGTCCCAGCGGCGCCGGCTTGAAGTCGGGGGGGAGGTCGGAGCGGCCGTCCCAGACCAGCTCCAGGGTCATCTCGCCGGTGAAGCGGGCCCCTTCCTTCCCCTCCCAGTCCAGGCGCAGGGGGGTTCGGCGGGGTTCGATCCCGGCGGCCCGACCGAGGGCCCGCAGTTCCACCAGGAAGTCCCGCATCCGCCAGCGGGCGGAAGAGGCCAGGAGGGAGAGACCGCGCTCCTCGGCCCGCTCCGCACCGTCGACCAGGGCCCGGGCCACCGCCGTGCGGGTGAGGGGACGCTGTCCCCAGACCAGCTCGGGGAGCACTCCGGCGCCGCTCAGGCGGTCGAGCGTCTCATAGGCGGGATGACCCGCCGGCAGGTAGACCGACGCCGCGGGGGGAGCGCTCCCGCCGGTGGACTGGGCCCGGAGCGGGGCCGGCGCGCTGAGCAGGAGGAGAATCAGGAGAGGGGGCGCCACCACCGGGGAGAGGTGGGCGGCGGCCCGTCCGGCGGACCGCCGCCCCACGACCCGGGACTCCCTCACTTCTTCTTCGCCTTGATGTTCTCGGCGATCGACTTCGGCTGGGTGAACAGGAAGAGGTAATCCCGTCCCCCCGCCTTGGAGTCGGTACCGCTCATGTTGAAGCCGCCGAAGGGGTGGGCGCCTACCAGGGCTCCCGTGCACTTCCGGTTGATATAGAGGTTGCCGCAGTGGAAGCGGTCCTTCCCCTGCTTGATCTTCGCCGGGTTCTTGGTGTAGATGGCCCCGGTGAGCCCGTAGATGGTGTTGTTGGCGATCTCCAGGGCGTCGTCGTAGTCCTGCGCCTTGATGATCGCCAGCACGGGCCCGAAGATCTCCTCCTGAGCCAGCCGTCCCTGCGGAGGGATGTCCTTGAAGACGGTCGGCTGCACGAACCAGCCCGAGCCGGCCGCCAGGTCCCGCTCGCCGCCGGCGATCAGTACTCCCTCCTGCTTGCCGATCTCGATGTAGTTGAGCTGGTCGCGCATCGCTCCCTCGTTGATCACCCCCCCCATGAAGTTCTTCACCTCAGCGGGGTGACCCATCTTGATCTTCTTGACCAGCGGCAGGAGCCTGGCGATGAAGGCATCGTAGACGTCGGCGACCACGATCGCCCGCGAGCAGGCGCTGCACTTCTGCCCCTGGAATCCGAAGGCCGAGCGCATCACCCCTTCGGCCGCCGCGTCCAGGTCGGCCTCGCTGTCCACGATGATGCCGTCCTTGCCTCCCATCTCCAGCAAGGTGCGCTTGATCCAGACGCACTCGGGGTGACGCTTGCTCGATACCTCCTGGATGCGCAGCCCCACGTCCATGGAGCCGGTGAAGGCGATCATGCGGGTTTTGGGATGGGCGACCAGGTGGTCCCCCGCCTTGGCGCCGGCACCGGGCATGAAGTTGACCACCCCGGCCGGCAGGCCGATCTCCTGCAGGATCTTGAAGTACTGGTAGCCGATGGCCGGGGAGTCACTGGAAGGCTTCAGCACCACCGTGTTCCCCGCCACCCAGGCGGCGGTGGCCATGCCCGTCAGAATGGCCAGCGGGAAGTTCCAGGGCGGCACCACCAGGACCGGCCCGATCGGCACGTAGCGCAGTTCCAGGTCCTCCCCCGCCAGCGGGGTCAGCGGCTGCGGGCCGCCGTAACGCACCGCTTCCCGCCCGTAGAACTCGAGGAAGTCGATCGCCTCGGCCACATCGGCGTCCGCCTCGGCCCACGATTTGGAGACCTCGAAGACCATCCAGGCAGCCAGCTCCAGACGGCGCTTCTTCATCAGGTCGGCCGCCTTCCAGGCGTAGCCCGCCCGGGTCCAGGCATCCGTCCACTTCCACATCTCGTAGGTTTCGGTCGCGGCCTGGATGGCGATCTCCGCCTCGGCCTGGGCGGCCTTGGCGAAGCTGCCGACCAGGACCTCGGGCCGGGCCGGGTCGTAACTGTTGATCCGGTCCTCGGTCATGATCTCCCGATCGCCGAGCACCAGTGGGTACTCCCGGCCCAGTTCCTTCCTGACCTTGGCCAGGGCGGCCTTCATCTTCTTGATGTTCTCGGGCTTGGCGAAGTCGGTGTAACGGATGTTGCGGAACGCCCCTCGTTTCTCCGTCACTCTGCGGGACCAGGTGGCCAGTACCGCGTTCCGGCCGGGTTTGTCGGTTGCCATGGATGCTACTCCTTGGACAGCGGGTGCGATCCGGCCGGGGCGGCGGGGACGTTCAGCTGCCCGTGGCCGGACCGTGAGTTGGTGTCCCGAGTCGGTGGCATGTGGGCGCAATATAGAGAGCCCCGCGCAAGAGGGGCAATCCAACTACGCTCCTCCGGCCTCCCTCACGACCGGCGGGCGTGAGGGTGCCGGTTCAGCGGGCGATCGTCCCGTTGGCATCCACCACCGGCTGGTCGTCCACCAGATAGGCCTTGAACCAGTCCACGTATTCCTTGAGCCGCCGCACCAGCAGCCAGGGCTCGCCGGTGCGGGAGAGTCCGTGCGAGGAGTCAGGGAAGAGCACCATCTTTACCGGCACCCCGTTCTTCTTCAGAGCCCGGAACCACTGCTCCCCCTCTTCCATGGGAACGCGGTAGTCGTTGATGCTGTGGACGATCAGGGTCGGCGTCTTCACCCCGTCGGCCCAGACGATCGGGCTCAGCATCATGGCCAGCAGGTAACTCCCCTCCTTCTTGTCGTTGAACGGCCACGGCTTGCCGCCGAACTCCGACTCGACCAGGCTGGAGGCGTCGGAGACCCCGTAGAAGGAGATCCAGTTACTGATGCCACGCGCGGTGATGGCCGCTTTGAAGCGGGTGTCGTGGGCGGTGATCCAGTTGGTCATGTAACCGCCGTAAGATCCGCCGGTGACTCCCATGCGCTTGGGATCCACCAGCCCGCGGGCGACCACTGCTTCGACCGCCTGCATGTAGTCCTTGTAGTCGTCGATCCCCCAGGCCTCCATGATCATGTTCGAGAACGTGTTGCCGTACCCGCCGGAACCGCGGGGGTTGATGTAGAGCACGAACATCCCCTGGGCGGCCAGCATCTGGAATTCGGGGAACCAGCCCTCGTTGTAGAGCGAGTGGGGCCCGCCGTGGATGGAGAGGACCATGGGGTACTGGGTCCCTTCCTGGTAGTCGACCGGGTACATGAGCCAGCACTCGATCTCGGGACGCTCCCCCGACGAGGCCCGGTGGCTCATCATGTACTTCACGCCGCGGTCCTTGAGCTGGTCGAGCCACTTCTCGTTGTGGGGGGTCCCCTGGAAGGTGAAGCGCTCCACCCTGGAGAGCTTGACCTGGTCCAGCCACTCCTGGTTGATCCGGCTGACCTGCCGCTCCCCGCTCCCGTCGACGGCGGCCGTGTAGGCCTCCCACGGCCGCTCGGCCGTGTCCTTCACGTAGGCCATCTTCGTCATGGCTCCATCGAAGGAGAGGCTGCCCAGGTTGTGCCGCCCGTTGGTGACCGGCTTCAAGGTGCCGGCCGCCACGTCGATGGCCATTACCTGGGTCTGGCCGCCGATCTGCGAGGTGGTGAGGATCCGGCCGCCGTCGCCGCTCCAGGTCAGGGCGCCGAAGCCGTACACCCACTCCTTGCCCACCTCCACCGACTTGCCGTCGGCCAGCGTGACGATCCGCACCACCGGATCCGAGTTTCGGTCGGCACTGATCGTGAATGCGATCCGGGCGTTGTCGGGGCTCAGGCTCACCCCGCGCAGGTTCCCCTTCACCTCGTGGACCATCCGTGCCTCGCCGCCATCGGCCGGCAGCAGGAAGACGCCCATGCGCGGCGGTTCCCGCTCGGCCTGCGATATCATCTCCTCCGGCTGCTCGGAGCGTTCCGGTCGCTCCTCCTTCTGGTCGAGATCGACCGTGTAGAGGATCCAGCGCCCGTCGCGGCTGTAGGTCTGGAAGGTCTTGTTCCAGGGATCGCGGGTGAGCTGCTCGGGCTCCTGCCCCTCCCCCAGTCCGGTGACCGGCATACGGAAGAACTGGGTGTAGCGCCCGTCCTGCGGCTGCTGGCCGCGGCCGAAAGCGCCCATGCCGCCCCCCCCACCTCCCTGAGTGAACTCCAGCGTGCCGTCCCGCTTATAGGTCGCCTGGGTGATCACGTAGATATCCTGGTTACGCGTCTCCTCGGTGGTGCCCGCCCACTGCGAACCCATCCGGCGGGTCAGGCCGGGGATCCCCTCCGGGAAGGAGGGACGCTGCCCCGGCACGCGCTGTCCCGGCGCGCGCTGTCCCTCGCTGCGGCCGGGGGTCTCCGCCGCGGCCCCCTCGGCCACCCGCTCGACGTAGAGGATCCAGCTCCCGTCGGGGGAGTAGGCGGTCGGGTTGGCCCGCAGGCCGGGGAGCTTGTAGGCCTCCCCCCCCGGTTCCAGGAAGTTGAGGAAGTGGAGACCGGTTTCGTCCCCGCGGCTGGTGTTGAAGTAGATCCGCTTGCCGTCAGGGGTCCAGTGGGGGCCGGTGGTGTTCACCCCGGCCGTGGAGAGCCGCTGGTTCTTCCCGGTCTGCAGGTCGGCCCACCAGACCTCGGTCTGCCGGTCGTTCTGCTGGTGGCGCACGGTCTGGACGGTGTAGAGCAGGTAGCGCCCGTCGGGGGAGAGTTCGGTCCCTCCCACCGGGTGGACCCGGTAGTAATCCTCGGGCACGATGACCCGCGGACCCTCTTGGGCCGGCTCGGCCTGCGGCGCCCGGCGGGCTCGGGCAGGCTGCTGGGCCTGGACGACGGGGAGTGCCAGCGCGACGGCCAGCACCAGGGCGGTCGATGGGATGAGACGACGCATGAGGCTGCCTCCCGGGGGCACCGGGGCGCGTTCGGGCGTCCGCGTCCCCCTGGCTGGAGTGGGTGGGTGACCCGCCTCGCGGGACCCGCGAGGCCGGCGCGGAGCGAGTCTACCCCAGGGCCTTCCGGAGGGTCAATGCAGCGGGATCACAAATAGCGGCGGGATCAGCCGGTCGCGCGGACCCTGACTTCCTTCTTAAGACGTCCGGCCAGCTCGTCTTCCGCGACGTCGAGATCGTAGTCGACCTGCAGCCCCATCCAGAATCGGGCGCTCATACCGAAGTAGCGAGCCAGCCGGAGTGCCGTGTCGGCCGTGATCCCGCGGCGCTTCAGAACGATCTCGTTGATCCGCCGGGGATGTACCCCGATCGCCAGGGCCAGCCGGTTCTGGCTCAGTCCCATCGGCTTCAGGAACTCCTCCAGGAGGACCTCGCCGGGGTGGACGGGATCGAGTCTCTCCTTCATCGGAATCACTTCCTCAATGGTAATCCGCGATCTCGACCTCATAGGCATCACCACTCCGCCATTCGAAGCAGATCCGCCACCGGTCATTGATCCGGATGCTGTACTGACCTTCACGGTCACCCTTCAACTTCTCGAGCCGATTCGCCGGCGGAACGTGCAGGTCCACGAGCGTCTCCGCGTTGTTCAGCATGCGCAATTTGCGGTAGGCGACCGGTTGGATGTCGGCCGGCAGGCGCCGGTTCACCCGTCGGGCAAAGACCTCTTCGGTCGGTCTGTCCGCAAAGGTTTTAATCACATGTTTATCCTATAGCGTTAAACGTTATACGTCAATACCGGATCACTCCTTGATACGACCCTGCCGGAATCAGCCGGCCGGAACGAAGATGAGGCTGTGACAGGAGCGACCGCCCACTATTATACGGGCTCACCCTTCGATCGCTGGAGGGCGCATGGCCTCCCCCGAACGGATCCCCGTCCGCATCTTCGACGACCACGAGGAGATCGCCCTCATCATCGCGGAGCGGATCGCCGAGCTCATCCGGACCCATCAGGCCGAGGGCCGCACCACCGTGCTCGGCCTGGCCACCGGCTCCACCCCGCTGGGGGTCTACCGGGAACTGGTCCGGGTGCACCGGGAGGAGGGACTCTCCTTCGCTCGGGTGGTGACCTTCAACCTGGACGAGTACTGGCCGATGCGGCCGGACAGCCTCCACTCCTACCACCGCTACATGCGCGAGAACTTCTTCCGCGACGTGGACATCCCGGAGGCGAACGTCCACCTGCCGCGCGGCGACGTCTCCGAGGAGGAGCTGGAGGAGGCCTGCGCGGCCTACGAGGAGGCCATCCGGGCCGCCGGCGGCATCGACTTCCAGATCCTGGGCATCGGGCGCACCGGTCACATCGGCTTCAATGAGCCGGGTTCGGGGTCCGGCTCGCGCACCCGCCCGATCTACCTCGACACGGCCACCCGGCGCGACGCGGCGGCTGATTTCTTCGGTGAGGACAACGTCCCACTCCAGGCGGTCACCATGGGGGTGGGGACCATCCTGGAGGCGCGCGAGATCGTCTTGGTCGCCCTGGGAGAGCACAAGGCAGCCATCGTGAAACGGGCGGTGGAGGGCCCGGTCGACCCCCAGGTGGCGGCCACTTTTCTGCAGGACCATCCCAAGGCCGTCGTCTTCCTCGACCGCTCCGCGGCCGCCGACCTGACCTGCGAGGCCACCCCCTGGCTGTTGGACGAGGTGGAGTGGACCCCCCGCCGGGAGACCGAGGCGGTGACCTGGCTCAGCCGCACCGTAGGCAAGTCGATCCTGCGGCTGGAGACGCACGACTATCGCGACCATCACCTGAGCGCGCTGGTGGCCCGCTGGGGAAGCGCTGCCCCTCTGAACGGCGAGGTCTTCAACCGACTCATCGCCAAGATCCGCGGCCGGAGTAAACTCCCCGATGGGAAGCGGGTGCTGGTCTTCTCCCCCCACCCCGACGACGACGTGATCGCTATGGGGGGCATCCTCCACAAACTCCACCAGAACGGCAACCACATCACGGTCGCTTACCAGACCTCCGGGAACATCGCCGTCTTCGACCACGAGGTGCGCCGCTATCTCGACTTCCTCCGCCGCTCGGCCGGGATCCCTGCGCTGGCCATCGGTACCCGCCTCGAGACCCTGGCGGAGTTCGAGGCGAACCTGGCCGCCAAGCAGCCGGGGGAGGTGGACCCTCCCGACGTGCTGGCCATCAAGCGGGCGATCCGGGAGAGCGAAGCGGTCTCGGCGGTCGAGACGCTCGGGCTGGAGCGCGGGCAGACCTGCTTCCTCAACCTCCCCTTCTACCAGACGGGGAAGGTGCGCAAGGACCCGGTGGGGGAGAAGGACGTGGCCATCACGCTCGCCCTGCTCGAGAATGAGCGCCCCGACCTGCTCTTCGCCGCCGGGGACTATACCGACCCGCACGGCACCCACCGGATGTGCCGGCAGGTGATCGACCTGGCCCTCGAACGTTACTCGGGACCGGCTCCCGAGGTGTGGCTTTACCGGGGCGCCTGGGCGGAGTGGACGCCGGCCGAAGCGAGCGTACTGGTGCCGATGTCGGCCGAGGAACTGAAGCTGAAGATCCTGGCCATCTTCAAGCACCAGTCGCAGAAGGACAAGGCCCCCTTCCCCGGCGTCGACGACCGGGAGTTCTGGCAGCGGGTGCAGGAGCGCAACACCGAGACCGCCCGCCTGCTGGAGCGGCTCGGCCTGCCCGCCTACTACGCTATGGAAGCATACGTGGTGGAGCACCGGGGGGAGCGCCTGCAACCCGAACCCTTCCCCACCAGCGCGCTGGGGAGGTGAAGGCCCGGATCGACGGGGAGTGGAAGCTCATCAACGTGCTGTGGGTACCGAATCCCGCGGCACCGACCCCCGGTCGTTGAGGACCGGGACGGGGAGGCTGTCCATGCATCGCATCATCGTGAAGGGTATCCTGCCGGCACTGCTGCTGGCCGCGCTCCTGCCGGTCGCGCCCGCGGGAGCCCAGCCGGTGCCGGTCGAGCAGGCGATGCCCGATTTCACCCTGCCGATCCTGCAGGGGGGGTCCTGGCAGCTCTCGGCCCAGAAGGGGAAGCGCGTGCTGCTCGTCTTCCCGCGCGGACTGGCCGGGCAGGACTGGTGTCATATCTGCAACTACCAGTACGCTGAACTGGCCGAGCTGGATCGGACCGAAGGACTCCGAACACGCTTCGGCCTGGAGGTCGTCTTCGTGCTCCCCTACGACCAAACCATGGTCCAGGGCTGGGTGGACGACTTCTCCGCCCAACTGGAGGACATCCACCGCGGGAAGTTCCCGGAGGACCCGGCTTCCCTGGACGAACGCGGCCGGCGCACGATGGAACGCTACCGGGCCCTCTTCCCCAAGGACTTCCGCTATCCCCCCGGGGAGGTACCGCTGCCCTTCCCTATCCTGATCGACGCCGACCACGCCCTCTCCCAGCGGTTCGGGCTCTTCACCGAGAGCTGGAACGGGGCGCAAGTCCCGCAGAACATCCCGACCGTCTTCCTGCTCGACCGGGAAGGGGTTGTACAGTTCAAGTACCACAGCCAGAACACGGCCGACCGGCCCAACGCGGCGTACCTGGTACGGATCCTCCAGCGGTTGATGAACGACCGGTAACATTTCTCCGCCGTTACGGACGGAGCGGCCTCAGCGTTCCTCGCCCAGCCGGCGGGAGAGGCCGCTCCAGCGGCGTCTGGGGAGCAGGGGATCGCTCAGAACAGCCGCAGTAAATCGTCGACCGACAATCCTACATGGCGGATGATCGCTCGCAGGGTGCCTCAAGCAATCTCCTTGTGGTCGGGAACGACGATGCGGCGATGAGGCGGGGATGGATGCCTCAGGATGATGTGACTGCCTTTCCGTCGGTCGACCCGATAACCGAGTCGCTCCAGAAGCGCAACGAGCTCACGACCGGAGAGGTCGGGCAGAATGCTCAACGGTCGATCTCGACGATCTCTTCGGTAATCGGTGGCGGAATCGGGTCGCCATGCGCTTCAAGGCTCTCCAGATAGACTGCGATTGCCTCACGCACGTTGAGCAGAGCCTCTTCCCGGGTAGCACCTTGCGTCACGCAGCCCGGTAACGCGGGCACCTCGGCGAGGTAGACGCCCTCTTCATCCTGTTCGAGTAAAACGCGGTATTTCATCGTGGATCTTCGTCTCCTCTCGAATCGGCTTTCAGAATACAGCCCTCCACCAGACCTCTCAACCCGACCCGTCTGTTTGGAGACGAATGATCGGGGAGAGTGTTTCCGGATGGATAAAACGTCTGATGCTCAGCGTTCCTCGCCCAGCAGGCGGGAGAGGCCGCTCCAGCGGCGTTTAGGGAGGAGCGACTGCACCACCCCTTCGGGCTTGTCTTCTTCGGGCCGGGGATCGAGGTAGAGTCCGCAGCCGACCACGCCGTCGGGACCGGCCAGGGCGACGTAGCCCTCGCTGACCCCGCTCCGGGTACCGCGCAGGAATCCTTCGGCCAGTAGCCGGTCGAGTTCCTCCGCCGTCAGCTCCAGACACTCCCGGGTCAGGTGTTCTCCGAAGGTCCGCAGGCAGGAGCTGGTCGGCTTCCACCGCTCCCCCACCCGGCGCAGCAGCGGGAGCCCGGTCCGCTCGAGGATGAACTCGGCCAGCACCTCGTCGAGCCGGTCGCTCTCGCGCACCCCCCACAAGACCGCGCCCGAGGCCAACACCCGCCAGCCGGCCAGCACCTCCTCCGGGATACCGAAGCGCTCCCCCAGGAAGAGGCGGACGGCGGTCCGTTCAGTCTCGCCGGCGCAGGAGAGCGACATAGAAGCCCCACGAATCGGTGTGATGCGGCCAGAAACGCCGCGTGCGGGTCACCTCGGCCGGGAAGCTCCGCCCCGACAAGACGGCCAGACCCGGCGTGCCGGCGATCTCCTCAGGCAGCGCCACGACCTCCGCATCCGCTTCCTCCAGCAGGGCGGCCACCACCCCCTCGTTTTCCTCGGGGGCGTAGGTGCAGGTGGAATAGCCGACCATACCCCCGGGGCGTACCAGCCGGAAGGCCTTGCGGAGCAGCCGCAACTGAACGCCGGGCAGTCTGCGCAGGGCGGCCGGAGGGTCTTCCTTCCAGCGCCCTCCCGCGACCCGGAAGGTCCCCTCCCCGGAGCAGGGGGCGTCCACCAGCACCCGGTCGAAGGGGACCCGCTCGGGCAGGTTCTCCCCCCGGTAGCGGGTGAGCACGGCGTTGGGGACCCGCAGCCGTTCCAGGTTGGCGGCCAGCACGGTGAGTCGCCCGATCGAGATGTCGTTGGCCACCACCACGCCCTCACCGGCCATGAGGGCGGCGAGCTGGGCGGTCTTCCCGCCGGGCGCGGCGCACACATCGAGCACGCTCTCCCCGGGCCGGGGAGCTAGCGCCAGTGGTGGGAGGGTGGAGGTGTAGCCTTGCGGGTGGTACCAGCCCAGGTGGTAGGCCCAGGTCAGGCCGGGTCCGGGGAGTCCGGTGACCCGGTAGAGGTCTCCGCCGCCGGCCGGGCGGGTCCAGCCGGCCCCTTCCCGGGCGAGAGCCTCCTCGAAGCGTTCGCGCGTCACCGCCAGCGGGTTCCAGCGCAGGTCGGTGGGCAGAGGGCGGTGGAGCGCCTCGAGGAAGGCCGCCGGGTCGTCGGCCAGCTCGGCGTAGCGGGCGATGTGTCCGGGCACGGGGATCATGCGCCTCTCAACGTGGGCCCGCCCGGCCCCCAAGTCAACCGGCCCGGTCGCGGGTTGCGACCGAGCCGGTCGAAGGTCTCCATCGACGGAGTCCTCGGTCAGGTTCCCCTTCAGCGGGGGGGTACCCGCGCCGGCAGGCTGAGGGGCTCCATTCCCTGGGCCCACTGCAGGCCGGCGGCCTGCGCCTGCTGCCGGATTGCCGGGAGGGTGTCCCGCACCAGGGTATTGTACGATTCCAGTCCTCCGGCCAGGGACCGCTCGGCCCGCTCCATCAGGATGCGCTCATCGGGCGTGGGGGCGTCCCAGGTGCTGCCCATGGAACCGAGCGGCGCGAACACGACGTTCTGGATCGTGTCGGCCGGGCGGTAGATCCCCTGGGCGGTCTGGTCGCCGGCGAAGCGCTCCTGGAGCGCGGTGATCTCCTTCCGGAACGCTTCGAGCCCGGTCCGCAGCGACTTCAGGGCTTCATCGCCCGGCTTCTCCTTCTCGGCTTCGCCCAGACGCTGCAGGAGGGTCTCGCTCTCGCCGTCCATCTTCTGCAAGCCTTGCTGGGCCTTGTTCATCACGCCCAGCATCGCCTCCAGGCGCAGGAAGGCCGCTTCCTTGGCCTGCCGGTCGGCCATGGGGATCGGCCGGCGCGGGTCGCCGTGCACGATGACCGGCTGCTGGGAAGAAACGGAACCGCAGGAGACGGTGACCGTGTAGGTCCCCGGCAGCACCTCGGGACCGGTACCGGGTCCGAAGATAGCCGTCTCCGGATCGAGGGCGTTCCGGTTCAGGTCCCAGACCACCCGGTTCACCCCTTTCTCCATGGTGCCGTCCAGGGTCCGCACCGTGTCGCCGGCCGCGTTGCGAACGGTGATGATGACCTTGTCGGCTCCGGCCGCTGCTCCCCCCCCCTCCTTCTTCTCCGGGGGCAGGAACCAGTAGGAGAGGGATGCTCCGTACGGCCGGTTCTCACCGGCGAACATGGCGTGGCCGGGGAAGTGGTAACCCCCCACCTGGCCGATGGTCACCGCGTAGGCGTCCGGGATGGGGAAGAGGTGGACCGTCTCCTTCATCACCGCCCCGTCCAGTCCGCGCAACGGCCGGATGTCGTCCAGGATGTAGGCGGCCCGGCCGTGGGTGCCGATGACCAGGTCCCCCTCGCGCTTCTGGATGGTCAGGTCGCGCACCGGCACGGTGGGGAAGCCGTGGGTCCACTGGGTCCAGTTCACCCCGCCGTCCCGGCTGAACCAGAGTCCGAACTCGGTGCCCAGGAAGAGCAGGGCGGGCTGGACCGGGTCCTGGATGATCACGTGGGCGAAGCCGCGCACATGGGGAGTGGCCAGTGACTTCCAGGTCCGCCCGAAGTTGTCGGTCTTGAACACCCAGGTGGCCCCGTCGCCGCGGCGATGGTTGTCGCAGGTGATGAAGGCCACCGCCGGATCGTGGGGCGAGGCCTCGATATGCGAGACCCACGAGGAGTCGGGCAGCCCCTTGATGTTCTTCACCACGTTCGTCCAGGTGGCCCCGCCGTCCCGGGTCAGCTGCACGTTCCCGTCGTCGGTGCCCACCCAGATGAGGCCGCGCTGCACGGGGCTGGGCGCGATCGCGAAGATGGTGGTGTGGTTCTCGGCGCCGGTCACATCGTAGGTCAGCCCGCCGCTCGATCCCGACTTCTGCTTGGCCGGCGCATCGGTAGTCAGGTCACCGCTGATGGTCTCCCACGACTCCCCCCGGTCGCGGCTGCGGTGCAGGTACTGGCTCCCCAGGTAGATGGCGGCCGGTTCGAAGGGATCGAGCGCGAAGCCGGCGTTCCAGTTGAAGCGGAGCGGGTCGTCCTCGGGACCGGCCGGCCGGATGCCCTTCCCTTCCAGGGTCTTCAGGTTCCAGCGGAGCAGATAGCCCTGCTGGCTCATGGCGTAGCCGGTGGTCGCATCCAGGGGGTCGGGCACGGTATGGAAGCCGTCCCCGAAACCGAGCTCGGCCCAGTACTGGTTGCCGATCCCCCCGTTCTCCCAGACATAGGCGGGCCCCTGCCAGGAGCCGTTGTCCTGCATGCCGCCATAGACGTGGTAGGGGATCTCGTCATCGGTCTCGACGTGGTAGTACTGCCCGAGCGGCAGGTTCTCCACGAAGCGCCAGGAGCCGCCCCGGTCCTGCGAGATGGCGATCCCGCCGTCGTTCCCCTCGATGATGGTGCGCCCGTCGCCCGGATCGATCCAGATGGCGTGATGGTCGGGATGGACGATCGCGTAGGGAAGGAGCACCTCGAGGGTGCGTCCGCCGTCGTTACTGACCCGCACCAGAGAACCGAGCAGGTAGACCCGGTTGTGGTCGACCGGGTCGACCCGGATCTCCGAGTAGTAGAAGGGACGGTCGTGCACCCCCGGGTCCCGGTTCACCGTCCGCCAGGAGAAGCCGCCGTCCTCGGAGCGCAGCAGCACGTTGCGCTTGGCTTCCACCAAGGCGTAGACCACATCGGGCCGCGAGCGAGACCAGGCCAGCCCGATCCGGCCCAGTTCCCCGGCCGGCAGCCCCGCCTCGGTCCCCAGCTTCTGCCAGGTCGCCCCCCCATCCCAGGTGACATGGAGCCCGCTGCCCGGCCCCCCGGAGGAGAAGAACCAGGGCCAGCGCCGGTGTTCCCACATGGCCGCCAGCAGGTGGTCGGGATTGGAGGGGTCGATGACCAGGTCGGCGCACCCGGTGCGTTGGTCTGTGTAGAGCACCTTCCGCCAGTTCCGCCCGCCGTCCTCGGTCTTGAAGACCCCCCGCTCCTCCCCGTCACTCCACAAGGGTCCGGTGGCGGCCACCCAGGCGACGTCCGGATCGCGTGGGTCGAGCACGATGCGCGAGATGTGTTCCGACTTGGCCAGTCCCAGATGGGTCCAGGTGCGGCCGCTGTCGCGGGTTCGGTAGACCCCGTTGCCGACCCCCACCGAGTTGCGGACGTTGTCCTCGCCGGTGCCGACCCAGACCACATCGGGGTTGGCCTGGTCGATGGCGACCGCTCCGAAACCGGAGACCGGCTGGTCATCGAACATCGGGGTCCAGGTCAGGCCGCCGTCCATCGACTTCCACAACCCGCCGGTGGCCGAGCCGACCCAGATGATGTCGGGATCGGAAGCCACCGCGTCGATCGCCCCGATCCGCCCACTCATGCCCGCCGGCCCGATGGCCCGGGGTTCCATGGCTTTCATCAACTCGGGATCGATCTGGGCGGAAGCGATGAGCGGGAACGAAGTGAGCAGGAGGAGGGTGAGGGCGGCCCGCGCCCGAGGATGATGCACCGACATGGGTATGCCTCCCTGGTTTCGATGGCGGGGATATCGGTCCGGTCGGACGCCCGGAGTACTCCGGACCGTAATCCACCCCGGGGATCCGACATAAGACTCCTACGGATGCTCCAGGTGGTAGTTACGCAATTCTTCACCCACGGTCCGACCGTTCCCGGAAACGGTTTTGAACCCGATCCGATGGTCAGGGATTTTTTCGAGTTGTTAAATGTATATGACTATAATATACATTTCATATGGTCGATCCCTTCCAGCTCCTGTCGGAATGCACTGGGTTCCAGTGGGATGAAGGGAACGCCGACAAGAACTGGGAACGCCATCAGGTCACTTGCGGGGAATGTGAAGAGGTCTTCTTCAACGAGCCGCTGGTCGCGGTCCCGGATTCCGCCCATTCCCAGCGGGAATCCCGCTGCTTCGCACTGGGCAGGACCTCGGCGGATCGGCATCTGTTCCTGGTCTTCACCATCCGGGAACGGGCGATCCGGGTCATATCGGCCCGGGACATGAGCCGCAAGGAGCGCAAGATCTATGAGCAAGCGGAAGATCACTGAGAAGAGCATCCCGTCGTTCCGGGACGAGGATGAGGAACGCGCCTGGTGGGCTGAACACGACGCAGCCGGTCACATGGACTGGAGCCGTGCCCGGAAGGTCCGTTTCCCCGACCTGAAACCCTCCACCACGACGATCTCACTGCGCCTTTCGGAGCGGATGCTGGAAGAACTCAAACAACTGGCCAACCGGCGCGATGTGCCCTACCAGTCCCTGCTCAAGATCTTCTTGGCCGAACGGATCGAAGAGGAACGGGCCAGGTACACAGCCCGTCCGCCCAAGTCACCGACCGTCTCGAAGAAGTGAGGAAGAGGACTTTCCTTCCGCTTTGGCCTTTACCATCCTGCAGGTCTGCCAGACCGACCGCACCCATCTCATGGAGCGAGCGATGGAACGGATCGTCGAATGCGTCCCCAACTTCTCGGAGGGACGCGACCCCGCCCTGATCAAGGAGATCACCGACGCCATCACCTCGGTGGCCGGCATCCGGCTGCTCGATGTGGACTCGGGGGAAGACACCAACCGGACGGTGGTGACCTTCGTCGGTCCACCTGAACTGGTGGGGGAGGCGGCCTTCCGCGGGGCTCGCGTAGCCACCGAGCGGATCGACATGCGCACTCACCACGGGGCGCACCCCCGCTTCGGCGCGACCGATGTGGTCCCCTTCGTCCCGGTCTCGGGCGTGACCATGGAGGAGTGTGTGGGGATCGCCCGGACGGTCGGCGCGCGGATCGGCAACGAACTGGGAGTCGGCGTCTACCTCTACGAGCACGCCGCCAGCCGTCCCGAACGGCGCAACCTGGCCCGGGTGCGGGAGGGGGAGTACGAGGGGTTGCCCAAGAAGCTGGTCCACCCCGATTGGGTCCCCGATTTCGGACCGGCCGAATTCAACCCGGTCTCGGGGGTGACCGTGGTGGGCGCCCGCGAGTTCCTGATCGCCTACAACATCAACCTGAACACGATGGACCGCCGCTACGCGACCGACATCGCCTACGAGCTGCGCGAGCGGGGGCGTTGGAAGCGGAGCGGCAACACCGAACCCTTCTACTACAAGGGGGAGGTGGTCGACTTCCCCGGCGACGGCACCCACCCCTGCGGCGACTGCGACTTCGTCGGGCGGGACTTCGCCGAGATCGCCGCCCATGCCGAGCAGGTGCACGGCGTCGACCTGAAGGCGCGCTACGAAGAGCTGGAGATCGACCCGGCCGATCCGAAGGGTCCGGTCTTCCGGAGCGGGCGGTTCGCCTATGTGAAAGGGATGGGCTGGGTCATCGACGCCTACCACTGCGCCCAGGTCACCATGAACCTGACTGACTACAAGGTGAGCCCTCCCCACCGGGTGCTGGAAGCCGCCCGGGAGGAGGCCCGCCGAAGAGGAATCGAACTGACCGGCTCGGAGATCGTGGGGGTGGTCCCCTACGAGGCGATGCGGCAGGCGGGCCGCTTCTACCTGGAGAAGATGCGCAAATCGACCGGCCTGCCCGTCCCCGACGTGATCGAGACCGCGGTGCGCTCGATGAGGCTGCGGGAGGTGGCCCCCTTCGAGGCGGCCGGGAAGGTGCTCGGGCTGCCCCGGGTGGAGGGCCCCCTGGTGCTCAAGCCCACCTTCGACTTCGTGGACGAGGTCTCGCGCGACACTCCCGCTCCCGGCGGCGGCTCGGTGGCCGCCCTGGCCGGGGCCCTGGGGGCCGCCCTGGCCGGCATGGTGGCCAACCTCTCGGTCGGCAGGGGGGAGTTCGACGCCCACTACGAGGAACTATGCGAGATCGCCGACCGGGCCCAGGCGGTCAAGGACGCCCTGGTGCGCGGGGTGGACGAGGACACCCGGGCCTTCGACTCGGTGCTGGAGGCGCTGCGCCTGCCCAAGGACACCGAGGAGCAGAAGGCGGAGCGTTCCCGGCTCATCCAGGCCGGCTACCAGCAGGCCACCCTGGTCCCGCTGGCTACCGTGGCCGCCTGCCGCGACGCCCTCCGGCTCTGCCGCCGGATGGCCGAGCTGGCCGACCCCGAGATGGTCAGCGATGTAGGGGCCGGCGCCCTGACCGCCCAGGCGGGCGCCCGGGCGGCCGGCTACAACGTCCGGATCAACCTGCGCCATATCAAGGACCGGGCGTTCGCCGAACGGACCCGCACCGAGCTGGACGCCCTCATCCGCGAGTGCGCGGAACTGGCCGAGGCGGCCACCGCCGACGTCGAGCGGGTGCTCGCGGGGGACCGGCCGAAGAGGAAAGCGAAACGGGTCGAGGACTGAACCGGAGCTCGGGAGGGCTCGGATGGACCTGGGTCTGAAGGAGAAGGTGGCCCTGGTGACCGGGGCGAGCGCCGGGCTGGGTTACGCCTCGGCCTGGGCGCTGGCCGCCGAAGGGGCGCGACTGGTCATCTGCGGTCGGGACGTGGGCCGGATCGAGAGGGCCGCCGGGAGGATACGGGCCGAGACGGGCGCCGCCGTCGAGCCGAGCGTATGCGATATAGCCTCCGGCCGGGAGGCGGTCGAGCAGCTGGTGACCCATACCGTGTCGGTCTTCGGCCGGCTCGACATCCTGGTTTCCAACGCCGGCGGGCCCCCCGGCGGACGGTTCGCCGACCTGGATGCCGAGGCCTGGCAACGGGCCTACAACCTGACCTTTCTGAGCACCCTCCACCTGTGCGCCCTGGCCCTGCCGGTCATGGAGCGGCAGGGGAGCGGGGTGGTCGTGGTCCTCACCTCGCTGGCGGCCAAGCAGCCGGTGGCCGGCCTGGTCACCAGCAACACTTTTCGGGCCGGCCTGAACGGGCTGATCAAGTCGATCGCCGACGAGTACGGTCCCAAAGGGATCCGGGCCAACACGGTGGCCCCCGGCTACACCGAGACCGAGCGGTTGAAGGAGCTGGCGGCCGGCATCTCGAAGCGGGACGGGATATCGATCGAGGAGGTCTACGAGCACTGGCGGAGCCTGGCTCCCCTCCACCGGCTGGGCCGGCCCGAGGAGATCGGCGCCGCGGTGGCCTTCCTGGCCAGCGAACGGGCGGCCTTCATCACCGGCCAGCACCTGGCCGTGGACGGCGGCGCCATCCGCGGCCTGTTGGGGTGACGATCATTGGGGCAGCGGTCGGATCGGGCGGGTGCGCCTGACGGCCTCCATGATATCGCGCAGGGCGATCTCGATGAGACAGGACGCTGGTTCCGAGGCCAGGAGTACACGGTCGCCGAACAGGATGACACTGTTGTAGGTTGCCGAACCTGCCTGGCCAGGTCCAGATTCCCGCTGGATGGTATCGGCCAGTTCACCCAGGCTCAGCGGATAGAGTGTGCCATCATCCAGGTCCAGAACCATCAGATGGCCGATGGGACCGGCCATTATTAAGTAGTGATCGAAGCGGTCGAAGCCGCCCTGAATGTCCAGGACGAGCGATCCTTCCACACCTCTTCGGCGCAGGTCTTCACGCGCTTCATAGAAGCGCCTCAGGAACGGGTAGGAAGCCTGCAGGTCATAGCTCCAGTCGAATGCCCGAGTACCGATGCCGACGATCCGCGGCTCATGCGCGAAGACGACATACGTCTGCTCCGGATACCATCTGATCTTCACCCGGTACTCTTCGGTGACCGTTGCTTTGACACCCGCATTACTTATAACGGTCGCTATCGGATTCCCCTCCCGATCGAGTTCCTGGACAAGCTTGTCCATCTGCCTGTCATAGGTCGCGAGCAGGAAGGACCCGCGATCCGTCAGGGCGATATCCCCCCAGCTGAATACTGCAACAGGTATCGCTGCTCGAAAGCTCCCGTCGCTTCCGAAGAGGGAAACACGTACACCTCCGAGTACCGCAAGGCTGCCTTTAATCGCACTGATTGCCTGGATCGATCCGAATTCTCCAGGTCCCTCGCCGGGCTGACCGAGCGTTCCGAGCACACGGAATGCGGAATCGAATACAGTGACGACACAGTCCCTCGAATCCGCAACGAAGACGAACGGCGAATCGACCGCAATACCAACAGGTCTGAAGAACGAATAACCATTTACCTCACGGATAACGCGGTATTCGGACACCTCCGCGACGAATCGAGGCATTTGTACCGAATCTCTGTTGCCCCCGCAGGCGCACAGAATCCAAATAAAGATGCATCCTCCCGGGATCGTCCAGCGGAGCAACTTCATGGCGGGCTGCTCCTTCTGACTATTGACGAATTCCATCATTGAGATGAAGGAACGGCTCTCTCTTGACGATGTTTATGATATACGCTGATCGCTGGCGATTGACCGTATGTCAAACAGATCGATTTCAGTACCCACCATCGGTCCCATTCCCACCCGTGATGTGGTACAATGGCCACATCCTCAGTCCACACCTGGTGGTGAGTTCATGATGAAAGACCCTGACCGGGTAAAGGCGCTGGAGCGCGACTACAACCGTCGTACGTACGGGAGTATGGAGTATCGGGAGAAGCTCCGGCGCTACGAGATCATGTGGATGCATGCCGTCCGTCTGGACCCCGAGTTCGGGAAGCGCTGGCAGGAGGACATCCAAGCCGATATCACCCTCGCCCGGATACTCAATGGACTCCCCCCGCAAGCCTGACTTTGAACGATTGCTGGTCGAGCTGACCCGCGTTCTGGATGCTGCGGGGATCCAGTTCATGGTCGTCGGTGGACAAGCCGTCCTCCTTCACGGTGTACCCCGCACCACCGAGGATATCGACATCTCACTGGGCGTCGATACATCCCGGCTCCGGGAGGTGGTGTCGGCCTGCGCCGATTTGGGTCTCGACCTCCTCCCCGACGACCCGGAGGCGTTCGCCCGGGAGACGTTCGTGCTGCCGACGGCCGACCCCGACTCACTGGTCCGGATCGACTTCATCTTCTCCAGCCTCGACTATGAGCGGGAGGCCATCGGTCGAGCCGTCCGTGTTCAGCTGGGCGACCGGGATGTCCCTTTCATCTCCGTTGAGGACCTCATCCTGCACAAACTCTTCGCCGGTCGCGCCCGCGACCGGGAAGATGTCGACGGTATCCTGGCTTTGCGACCGCCCGCCCTCGACTGGGCCTACCTCGAACACTGGGCTACAGAGTTCGCCTCAATACCAGGCCGGGAGGACCTGCCGGGGATCGTCCAGGACCTCCGCTCCCGGCACCGTCAGTAACGTCAGAGGGTCGCCCGGAGATTTCCCGGCGACCCTCTATGATCTTCAATCTTCTCTTTGTAACTCTGGTAATCAGAGTACTACTACAATCAGAGTTCCTTGGCACAACTGGGGCAGTAGTTCCAGCTGGAGACCACGGTCTGGCCGCAGTGGGGGCAGGTCCCCTTCAGCTGCGACTGGCAGTAGGGGCAGACCACGAATCGGGGGGAGACCCGCTCCCCGCACTCCGGGCAGGTGGCCCCTACGTCCCGGTTGACCAGGGCGTAGATGAGCGCCCCGAGCACGCTGGTCGGCAGGGCGAAGAGCCCCCACAGGGCGGCCGGCAGCCGCCGGCGCCGGGCGTCCACGAAGACCCACAAGGGCGGGGTCAGCACCAGCAGGATCAGCCCCAGCACCCCGAGCCGGTCGAGCAGGGTGGCCAGGGTCACCCAGCCGGTGACCACCGGTCCCTCGTCCAGGGTCAGGAACTCCATGTCGAGGTAACCCCGCACCCCGACCGGCAGGGGAACGGCGGAGATGCTGCTCGCGGAGCGCAGGAGGTCGTCACCCAGGAAGAAGGTCGTGAGGGCCTCGAGGACACTTCCGCCGGCCACCACCCCTCCGGGTACCCGGAAGATCACCTCCAGATTTTCGCCGAAGGAACCGCCGTAGAGCCGGTAGCGGCCGGGGTCACGGGCGGCCTCGGCCGGGATCCCCTTCGAGAGCGCGGTCCAGGTGCCGGCCGTCCGCTCGGGGCGGAAGGTCAGCGTGAGCTGGACCCCCTGCCGCTGGTCCGGGAAGACCCGTTCCAGCTCGGTCAGGGCCGACCCGGCGGTGCGCTGGAGAAGGATGCCGAGATCGTCCGGCACTACGACGGTCGGCAGCACAGCCACCGCATCCGACATCTTGAAGGGGAGGGGGCCCATCGTCTGCATTTCCGCCTCCAGGGCCGCCTTCTGCCGGCTCCAGATCTCCCGGCGCTCTTCCCAGGCCTGCCCGTTCTGCCGGCTCACGATCCGGTCGTGCTGCCCCCGGGCCCAGCGCGCCCCCAGCCAGGTCAGCGGCAGCAGGAGCAGAGCCGCCACGAAGAGGCCGAACACCCAGCGGGCGCCGCCCCCGGTCTGCTTCATCGTCCCGTTCATCGTCGTCATCGTCATCGTCCTCCCTCGGTGCGCCGGCGCGCGCCGGCGATGAGCAGTGGTGTGGAGAGCAGGAGCACGGCGGCGCTGGCGAGCACGGCCACCCCGACCGCGCTCCAGCCCGCCCCGACCAGACCGGCCACGAGCTCCTCCACGGTCGGGACCAGCCCGCCTAAGAGGGCCGCCGCCAGGGCCGCCAGGCCCAGCGTCCCGCCCAGCAGACGCCGCCGGCGCCGGCGCGGATCGGCCGCGGCCTCGGCGGCCGCGACCACCCGCTCCAGCCGGTGCTCGAAGCCGAGCCGCGCCCCCGGCTCCCACTCCCGGCCGAGCTCAACCATCCGGTCCATGAAGGCCACCTCCTCCCGGCACTCGGGACAGTCGTGCAGGTGCCGTTCGATCTTCTCCCGCAGCCGTCCCGACTCCCCCCGCACATGGTCGGCCAGCCAGGGCCGGACCGCCTCGCAACCGCTGTTGCTGTTCCGCTCAGCCATTCCCGTTCGCTTCCGCAGTGATGAGTCCCCGCCCGGGCCCTTCGAGCCCGAGCACCGAACGCAGTTTCCGGATCGCATGATGGCGCCGCACCCGCACCGTCGTCTCGCTGCACTCCTGGAGACGGGCGATCCGGTGGGTGCTCCAGTCGGCGTAGTAGGTCAACCGGATCGTCTCCCGCTCGGCCGGACTCAACCGTTCCAGCGCCTCTCGCACCCGCTCCGGATCCAATCCTCCGGTCGGGACTCCCGACTCTTCTTCCTCGGTCACGACCGCCGTGGTCATTTCGGCCCCGTGCTTCTCCCACAGCTCGCTCCGGCGCCGGGCCACCTTCAGCCGGTCCAGGCAGAGGTTGCGGGCGATGGTGTGGATCCAGGTGGAGAAGCGCGCCGTGGTGCGGTAGGTGCCGGCGGAGCGGATGGCCCGCAGGAAGGTGTCCTGCACGACGTCCTCCGCCTCCTCCTGGTCGGCCAGGTAGCCCCGGCAGAATCGGACCAGGCGGGTCGCGTACCGCTCCATGAGGACCCGGAAGGCTTCCGTGTCCCCCCTGGAGTAGCGGATGAAGAGCCGCTCGTCGCTCATGCCGGAGTGCACGTTCATGTGTCCACCCGTTATACCACCTCACGGGCCCCGGTGTTTATGCCGGGTGCGCGCCGTGCTCCGTTGACAGTGGCGGGAAGCCCTCCCTACCCTGCGGAGAGGAACCCGTGATCCACCCCGGCAGCGAGGTCGGCACCGTGGACGATGTGATCACCCTGATCCTCGGCGGAGGCCGCGGCACGCGTCTCTTCCCCCTGACCAAGTACCGCAGCAAGCCGGCTGTGCCGCTGGGCGGCAAGTTCCGCCTGGTCGACATCCCCATCAGCAACGCCCTCCATGCCGGGCTGAACCGCATCTTCATCCTCACCCAGTTCAACTCGGCCAGCCTGCACCGCCACATCAGCTCCACCTATACCTTCAGTCACCTCCAGGCCGGATTCGTGGACATCCTGGCCGCCAGCCAGTCACTCGAGGACCAGGTGGACTGGTACGAAGGTACCGCGGATGCGGTGCGCAAGACCCTTGCCCACCTGGCCGGGTACCACGCCCGACGGGTGCTCATCCTGAGCGGCGACCAGCTCTACCGGATCGACTTCCGCAAGGTCATCGGCGAGCACGTGGACCGGGGTGCCCAGGTCACCGTGGCGGGGGTGCTCAAGCCGGTCGAGGAGACGGCCGGGCTGGGGATCATGAAGGTGGACGCCCGCGGGAGCATCACCGGCTTCGTGGAGAAACCGAAGACCCGGGAGGAACTGGCGGGGTTCGAGCTGCCCGCCGGAGTGCTGCCGGCCGGGCGGCGGGGCGAAGAGCCCTGTTACGCGGCCAGCATGGGGATCTATGTCTGGGAGATGGAGGCGCTGCGCGAGGCGCTGCGCGAGCACGCCACGGCCACCGACTTCGGGCATGAGATCATCCCGGCGGCGGTGAACCGCTACCGGGTCTATGCCCATCTCTTCGACGGATACTGGGAGGATATCGGGTCCATCCGCTCCTACTACGAGGCCAACCTCTCGCTCGTTCAGCCCAACCCCCCCTTCGAGTTCTTCCACCGGGGCAACACCATATACACCCATCCCCGCAACCTGCCGCCGGCCCGGGTGGTGGGGGGTTCGCTCCGCGACGTGATCATCTCGGAGGGTTCCGACCTGGTCGATTGCACGGTCACCCACAGCGTGATCGGGGTCCGTTCGGTCATCCGCCGGGGAGCGGAGGTCCACGACACGGTCCTGATCGGCGGCGACCAGTATCCTCAGTCCCTTCTCGAGGAGGGCACCCCGGTACCCATCGGCATCGGCGAGAACGCCCGCATCCGGCGGGCGATCGTGGACAAGAACGCCCACATCGGCCGGGGGGTGCACATCGAAGGACGGGAGGGGGCCGTCGACCGGGAAGAAGAACACTTCTATGTGCGCGACGGGATCGTGGTGATTCCCAAGAACGCGCTCATCCCCGATAAGACCCACATCAAGGCCTGAGGGAAGAGGCCGGACTCAGTCAATCAGCCGCCGGGCCATGAGCAGGTGCACCGCCGCGGCCAGCACCGGGAGGGCAACGACCCAGGGGAGCAGGTGGAGCAGGTCGCCCAGACCACCCATCCCCAGCGCGGCCGGCCGGGCCACGGCCATCATGTCGTAGAGGGGGGTCCAGGCGGCGATCCGTTCGACCCAGGCCGGCATCAGGGAGACCGGGAAGAAGGTGTCGCCGAAGAGCATCATCGGCATCACGAAGAGGAAGAAGGGAAAGTTGAAGGCGTCGATGCCGGGGAGCACGGCGGTGAAGAGGAGGCCGACTCCGGCGAAGAGCACGGCGATGCAGGCCATGGCCACCAGCAGCAGTGGGAGTCCAGAAGGTTCCACCAGTCCGAAGGCCAGCACCACCCCGCAGACGATCAGCCCGCTGAAGATCCCGCGCGTGCTCCCCCAGAGCAGTTCTCCCGCGATGATGTCCCCCAGGTTGAGCGGGGTGGCGGTCATGGCGTCCCAGATCTTCTGGTAATACATCCGCACGAAGCTGGCGTAAGTGGTCTCGAAGAAGCTCTGGTTCATGGCCGTGATGATGACCAGGGCGGGGGCGATGAAGCGGGCGTAGTCCACCGTCTCTCCCCGGAAGGAGAGGCCGGTGACCATGCTCCCCAGTCCTGCCCCGAAGGCGACCAGGTAGAGGATCGGCTCGATCAGCGGCGGCAGGACCGTGGTGTGCCAGTGCTTCAGGCCCTGGTCGCGGTTGCGCCGCCAGACGAGGATCCCCCGCCAGGAGGGGGTGGCCAGCCGCAGCCGGGCGGCGGTGGCGTCCCGGAGGTGGAACAGCCGGCTCATTCCCGCAGCTCCCGGCCGGTCAGCCGCAGGAAGACGTCCTCCAGCGTCGCGGGGCGATGGAGGACCCGCTCGAACCCGCCGCTCTGCTCGGCCCGCACCAGCAGGTCCTGCACCGCGGCGGCGTCGCCGGGATAGAGGTAGAGACGGCGCCCGGCGATCTCCCAACGTCCGGAGAACCCGGTCCGCAGCACTTCGAGCCGGTCCGGCTCCCCCCACGCTTCCACCACGTGCGCGCCCACGATATCGGCGATGAGCGGCCCCGGCGCCCCCTCGGCCACGATCCGCCCCTCATCGAGGATCAAGAGGCGGTCGCAGAGCCGTTCCGCCTCGTCCATGTAGTGGGTGGTGAGCAGGATGGTGGTGCCGCCGGCACGCAGTTCGTCCACCGCCCCCCAGACCTGGTGGCGTGCCTGGGGATCGAGACCGGTGGTCGGCTCGTCCAGCACCAGGATCGGCGGTTCGTTGATGAGACTGCGGGCCAGCAGCAGGCGCCGCTTCATCCCGCCGGAGAGTTCGTTGATGGCGGAGTCCCGCCGCTCCTGCAGGTTGACGAAGCGGAGCAGCTCGTCGGCCCGTTCGGCCGCCCGGCGGCGGTGGAGCCCATAGTAGGAGGCGTAGAGGAGCAGGTTCGCCCGGACGGTGAAGTCGGCGTCCAGGTTGTCTTCCTGGGGACAGATCCCGAGCCGGGCCTTGACCGTCCGGGGGCGGCGTTCGACCGGAAGACCGTCGACCACGATCTCCCCGGCGTCCATCGGGATCTGGGCGGCCAGCATCCGGATGGTGGTGGTCTTCCCCGCCCCGTTGGGGCCGAGGAAGCCCAGGCACTCCCCCCGCCGGACGGTGAAGGAGAGCCCGTCCACCGCGACCCGTTCCCCGAAGGCCTTGCGCAGGCCGCGGGCTTCGATGATCGGCCGCACCTGCCCGGAGACCACCGTCACCATCCCGGACCTCGTCAGGCCCCGAACTTGGCCAGCCGCCCGGCGTGCCCGAGCACCAGGCCCATCAGGTGCATCGTCGGGAAGGTACCCAGCGTGCCCCCCCGGGCGCAGTTGAGCTCGTCGAAATGCTCCAGGCCGGAATGCCGGGCCACCGGGGAGGCCAGGAGCACCGGGACGGAGTGCCCGGAATGAGCGCGCATGGACGCCGGGGTGCTGTGGTCGCCGGTGACCACCACCACGTCAGGGCCCAGCTCCAGGAAGGCCGGGAGCGCTTCGTCGGCGGTTTCGATGGCTTTCACCTTGGCGTCGAAGTCGCCGTCCTCCCCCCGGGCGTCGGGGGCCTTGATGTGCACGAAGAAGAAGTCGTGGCTAGTCCAGGCCGCCTGCACCGCGGCCAGCTGATCGGTGAGCTCCTTGGCCCCCTCGTGGACGTCCATCCCGAGCAGGCGGCTGATCCCCTTGTACATCGGGTAGGTGGCCACCGCGATGGCCTTCAGGCCGAAGCGTTCCCGCAGGCTGGGGTAGGCACGGTGCCGCGCGATCCCCCGCAGCAGCGGGAAGAAGGCGGGGTCCCCCTGGGCGGCCAGGGGTGCCCGGACCTGCTCGAGCAGGCGGGCCAGCAGGTCGGCCGTGGCCTCTGCCTCGGGCCGCTCGGCGGCCGGGGCCAGCGGTGGCACTCCGGTCTGCTGCGGATCGGTGTCGGCCACCCCTTCCTCCAGCTCTCCCCCCCGGGAGCGCAGCACCACGACCGCCCGATGTTCCTTGACCGGCCGGATGTAGGTCTCGGTGCCGGGCAGATCGACCGCCTCCTGCATGGCGGCGCAGAGTCGCGTACAGGTCTCGGTGGGGATCCGCCCCGCCCGCCGGTCGAGGATGTTGCCGTCGGCGTCGACGGTCGCGAAGTTGAGCCGGATGGCGATATCCCCGTGCTGCAGCGGGAAGTCGATGCCGGCCGCTTCGAGCACCCCACGACCGATGTTGTTGGCCACCGGGTCGTAGCCGAAGAGGGCGAAGTGTCCCGGACCGCTCCCGGGGGCGATCCCCGGCAGCACCGGCACCATCAGGCCGGTCTCCCCCTGCCGGGCCAGCCGGTCGAAGTGGGGGGTGCGGGCGGCCTGCAGCTCGGTGGCGTCCCGGCCCGGGAAGGTGGTGCCGCCGAGCCCGTCGAGGATGTAGAAGAGGATCCGGGACTCGGCCGGTTGCACGAGACTGTCGGGAAGACTCACGGGCTCCTCCTGGCGGTATGGGGGTCCGGCGGTTAAACTACGTCGGGGTGGCGGACGGACTCCAATGAAAAGGGGATCCGCAACCTGCCCGTCCGACCCGACGTACCACCTCAGTGACCAACAGCCGCGAGAACGCCATGGACAGTGACCAGACAGGATCCGGGGACCGACCGAACCTGGGCCCGTACGAGCCGGGGGAGGCAGGTGGGCTGCGCCGGGACCGGATCGATTTCGGCCGCTGGATCGTGGCCGGCTGGAACCTCATCAAGGACGATCTGCTCGGCTACCTGGTCGCGACCTTCATCCTGCTGGTGGTCGGGGTCGGCTCCCTGAGAATCTGGGTCCCCATCGGCATCGTCATCCTCGGACCGCTCCAGGCGGGCTTCTTCCTCATGGCGGCCAACCACATCCGCAACGGCCGCCCCATCATCGGCGATCTCTTCGCGGTCTTCACCACACCTAGGATTTTCTGGCAAGTTCTGCTGGCCTCGCTCTTCATCGGTCTGATGGTCTCCTTCGGGTTCGTCCTGTTCGTCATTCCCGGGATTTTCGGGCTCGGGATCTGGATGTTCACCTTCCTCTTCATCACCGACCGCGGGCTCGATTTCTGGGATGCCATGGAAGCCAGCCGGACAGTGGCCCGGAAGGACTACCTGGAGTTCGCCCTCTTCGCGCTCGTCCTCCTCGTGCTCAACATGTGTGGTGTGCTGGCCATCGGAGTGGGGGTACTGCTCACGCTCCCGATCTCCTTCGCGGCCATCACCTGCGCCTACCGCGAACTGATCGGTCTCTCCAGCCGTCCCGCCATCCGCACCGGTGACCGGCCGAAGGAGCCGCCGCCCCCTCCGCCACCCGACCCTTACGGCGGGATCGTACGTTAGGGCGACACCCGTACCGCGACTTCGTCCGCCAGCAGCATCCCCCGATCGGTCAGCGCCAGCCGGAGGGTGACCCCTTCCCGGCGCCAGCCGGCCAATCCCAGGCCGACGACCTCTTCCGCAGCCCGGCGCACCTCTTCCCGGAAGGTGGGGGGAACCTCATCCAGCGAGAGCCCGGCCGCCGTCCGGAGCCCGAGCAGCACCCGTTCCCGGGCCTGCTCCCGCGCCCCGAGTTCCTCCACCTCCACCCACGACACCTCCCCCGACCGGACCCGAACTTCCCAGTCATGCAGCCGGAAGGCGTTGGCGGTCCGCACTCCCGCCAGGAGGGAATGGGCGCTCGGTCCCAGACCGAGGTAGTCGGCCCCCGACCAGTAGGCGGCATTGTGACGGGCCGCCTTTCCCGGACGGGCGAAGTTGCTCACCTCGTAACGCTCCCAGCCCCCCGCCCGGAGCCGCTCTACCGCCCGCTGATAGAACTCGGCCTCGGCTTCCGGCTCCCAGGCCACGAGCCGGCCCGAAGCGCGCCAGCGGGTGAAGGGGGTGCCCGCCTCCCAGGTCAACCCGTAGAGGGAGAGGTGGTCGGGTTCCAGCGCCAGGACTCCCTCCAGGTCGGCCAGGCAGTGCTCCGGCGTCTGACCGGGGACCGCGAAGATCACATCGATCGAGAGGTCGAAGCCGAACCGGCGGACGAGCGAGACCCCCGCCCCGACCTGCCCGGTGGTGTGGACCCGGCCCAGACGCCGCAGCACCCCGTCATCGAGACTCTGCACCCCGAGACTGAGCCGGGTGATCCCCCCGGACCGCAGCACCGCCAGGCGCTCATCCCCGACATGCTCCGGATTGACCTCGCAGGTCGCCTCGATCCAACCCGGACCGGATAGTCCCCCCAACCAGGCGAGCAGACGCTCCAGCCGGTCGGGGGAGAACCAGGAGGGAGTGCCTCCTCCCAGGTAGAGGGTGCTTTCCGACCGGGTGAGCCGCCCGGAGATCCCGGCCTCCCGGAGCAGCCGCTCCTCGGACACCAGATCGTCGAGGAAGCGGTCGGGCTCGGAGCCGGCACCGACCGCCGTCGAGAAATCGCAGTAGGGGCAGATGCGCTCGCAGAAGGGGAGATGCAGGTAGAGATGCCGCAGCCGGCCCTCACCCGCCTCCAGCCGGCGGGCGAGTCCGGCCGGGGTCAGCGTACCGACCGGAAGAGCCGGTCCCAGCGGAGCTTGTGCAGCAGGTCGAACCACGGGATACCCCCATCGGGGTTCCAGGAGAGGTAGATCACCATCGCCCGCCCTTTCAGGTCGGCCGCGGGGACATAACCCCACTCCCGGCTGTCCCGGCTGTTCTCCCGGTTGTCCCCCATGAAGAAGTAGTGCCCCTCGGGCACCGTCAGCGGACCGAAGTTGTCGCGCGGGGTGAGGGCCCCGGGGAAGATCTGGGAGTCGATGTGCTTGGCGTGCGGGGCGTCGGGGATGAACACATCGTCGACATAGAGCCGCCGGTCCTCCATGCGGACCGTCTGGCCGGGACCGGCGATCAAGCGTTTGACGAAGTCCTTGTCCGGTTCAAGCGGGTAACGGAAGACGATCACGTCACCGGTGTGCGGGCGGCGCAGGCCGGGGAGCCGGGTGTGGATGGGCCCGAAGTCGATCCGCGCCCCGAAGGTGAGTTTGTCGACCAGGATGAAATCCCCCACCAGCAGGGTGTCCTCCATAGAGCCGGTCGGGATCCGGAACGCCTGGACTACCAGGGTGCGGAGCACGAAGGCGAGCACCAGGGCGACCGCCACCAGCTCGATCGTCTCCCGGAGCGAGGAGCGCGGGACCGTCGGCGGTGCCCCGGGCGGGGGGGGAGGAGCAGAAACAGGAGGTAGTTCGGGACCGGTGACGCTCACTCGTCCTCCTTGATGGAGAGCACGGCCAGGAAGGCCTCCTGCGGTACTTCCACCCGGCCGATCGCCTTCATCCGCTTCTTCCCCTCCTTCTGGCGCTCCAGGAGCTTCCGCTTGCGAGTGATGTCCCCCCCGTAGCACTTGGCCGTAACGTTCTTGCGCAGGGCTTTCACCGTCTCCCGCGCGATGATCCGTCCGCCCAGCGCCGCCTGGATGGCCACATCGAAGAGTTGGCGCGGGATAAGTTTGCGCAACCGCCCGCTCATCCGGCGCCCCCACTCGTAGGCCTTGTCGGCGTGCACGATCATGCTCAGGGCGTCCACCGGTTCGCCGTTGAGGAGGATGTCGAGCTTCTGCAGGTCGCTCTCGCGCCAGCCGGTCAGTTCGTAATCGAGGCTGGCGTAACCCCGGCTGAGCGACTTCAGCCGGTCGTAGAAGTCGAAGATGATCTCAGCCAGGGGGAGGTCGAAGGTCAACCGGACCCGGGTGGCGTCGACGTATTCCATGGTCCGGTACTCCCCCCGGCGGTCCTGGCCCAGCTGGATCAGGTTGCCGATGTACTCCTGCGGGGTCGTGATGTGGGCCCGGACCCACGGTTCCTCGATCCCGTCGATCCGCGCCGGGTCGGGTAGCTGGGAGGGGTTCTCGATCTCCAGCGATTGCCCGTCGGTGGTATGGACGTGGAATTCCACGCTGGGCACGGTCGTGATGATATCGAGGGCGTGCTCCCGGGAGAGCCGTTCCTGGACGATCTCCATGTGGAGCAGGCCGAGGAAGCCGCAACGGAAACCGAAACCGAGCGCGGCACTGCTCTCCGGCTCGTAGGTGAGTGAGGCGTCGTTAAGCTGGAGACGTTCAAGGGCGTCCTTCAGGTCGGCGTGATCCTCGCTGTCGATCGGGTAGATCCCGCTGAAGACCATCGACTTGGCGCGCTGGTAGCCCGGGAGCGGCTGCCCGGCCGGGCGTTCGGTGTGGGTGATGGTATCCCCGACGTGGGCGTCACGGATCGTCTTGATGGAGGCGCAGAGGTAGCCGGCCTCCCCCGCCTGGAGCACCCCGGTCCGCTCCCGCCCCAGGCGGAAGACCCCGACCTCGTCCACATCGAATGATTTACCGGAGCCGAAGAGCTGGATCCGATCCCCCTCCCGCAGTTCCCCGTCCACCACCCGCAGGAAGGGTACGGCGCCCCGGTAGGGGTCGAAGATCGAGTCGAAGATGAGCGCCCTCAGGGGGGCGGAGGGATCCCCCGCGGGGGGGGGGACGCGCCGGACCACCGCCTCGAGCACCTGCTCGATGTTCGTCCCCTCCTTGGCCGAGACGGTCAGGACATGATCGGGATCCTCCCCCAGCAGCTCACAGATCTCGTGCATCGTCTCCTCGACCCGGGCGCTGGGCAGGTCGATCTTGTTGATGACCGGGATGATCTCGAGGTCCTGCTCCATAGCCAGATAGAGGTTGGACAGGGTCTGCGCCTCCACCCCCTGGCTGGCGTCCACCACCAGGATCGCCCCTTCGCAGGCCGCCAGGGAACGGCTGACCTCGTAGGTGAAGTCGACGTGCCCGGGGGTATCGATCAGGTTCAGGACGTACTCGAAGCCGCCGCTGGTGTAGCGCATCCGCACCGGATGCATCTTGATGGTGATGCCCCGCTCGCGCTCCAGGTCCATGTCGTCGAGGACTTGGGCGACCATCTTCTGGCGGTCGAACATGCCGGTGGCTTCCAGGAGCCGATCGGCCAAGGTCGACTTGCCGTGGTCGATATGGGCCACGATACAGAAGTTGCGGATGTGCTGCTGGTCCATGGTACCGGCTGTCTCAGTGGGGTGCGGAACTCAGCGGGCGATCTCGACCCGTTCCCGGTAGGTCTTCACCGCGGCGTGGAGCGCCTCGGCGACCTTGTTTTTGAAACTGTTCTGCCGCAGGAAACTCTCCTCGGCCCGGTTGGAGATGAACGCCACCTCCACGAGTACGCTCGGCATGTAGGCACCGTTGAGGACCAGGAATCCGGCCTGGTCGACCCGGCGGGGGCGTACCTGCGAGCGGATACGACTGGTCATCTCGTCCTGGATGATACCCGCCAGCTGCTGGCTCTCCTCCAGGTACTTGGTGCTCACCAGTTCCCCCAGGATACCCTTCAGGATATCCCCCCCCGCGATCTGCAGGGCGGAATTGGTCTGGTCGAGCTCCACTACCGAGTTCTCGAGCGCGGCGATCTGCCGGGCTTCGTCGTTCTTGGCGTCCGCCAGGAAGAAGGTCATGAAGCCGTTGGCCGAACGGTCGTTGGCGGCATTGGCATGGATGCTGATGAAGAGGTCGCCGCGCGCCTCGTTGGCGACCTGGTAGCGGCGACGGAGGGGGATGTAGACGTCGGAGTCCCGGGTCATGACCACCTTGATGTCGCTGGTAGCCGGGTCCTTCTCGAAGCGCTCTTTCAGCCGGAGCGCGATGTCGAGCGCCACATCCTTCTCCTGCAGGCCGGTCGCGCCGATACTCCCCGGGTCCTTACCGCCATGACCGGCGTCGATGATCACGGTCTTGATCCGCTGCGCCCGCGGGGGCTCGACCACCCGCCCGGGATCGATCGCCTCCCCCGCCGCCGCGTTCCGGAGTACGAAGAGCAGACCGTTCGTGGTCCGGTGGATCTCGGGAGCGCTCTGGAACCGGCGGGAGAGGTAGAAGGTGACCTGCAGGATATCGTCGCGCTGCTCGATGACCTGCACCCGGTTGACCAGTCCGCGTCGCGGGATGTTGCGCAAGGCGGCCAGGTCCGCCCGGGCCCCCTGCAGGGTGACGTTGAGCACCCCCTCCCCCTGGGAGAAGGTCTCATAGAGGAGCGGCTCGGTGGTCAGGATGGTGACCGAAGTCCCCTGCTCGGGGATGGACGTGATCTCGATGCCCACCACGTTGAAGCCGGTGCCGGTGTAGTTGAGCCACTCCCGCTCGGGGAGCCATTCGCATTCACGGCCGGTGAAGGCGGTCAGCACCGCCGCCACCCCTTCGGCCGGGGCATAGAGCACCCCCCGGTGGAGCTGCACCGGTGCCGGGAGGTTAACCGCGGGGGCTTGACCGTTGTCGATGATGACGGCCGAGGAGCCGAGCGTGAACTTCAACTCCCGGTCCCCCACCCCCATGATGTACTTGTTCTTGATGTCGAAGCGGTCCTGGGAGGAGAGGTAGGTCCCCAGGTCGGAGAGCCGCAGGTAGAGCTGCCCCCCCTCCAGGAAGACCCCGCGCAGCCGGCGTGGCGTGGCCACCCCGTTGTGGGCGATGATCGCGACCGGACCCGCCTCCTGGCCGGTCGGAGTGCCCTCCTGGGCGCGGGCGGAGGTGGGCGGACCGACCAGCCCCACCAGGAGCAGGGCGGCGGCGAGCCTTCCGGTTCCGACGACTCGTCTCATGCGCCTCTCATCCGTTGCCATCCTGATCGTGGAACGTCCCACCCACCCGTGATGTTCCTCAACCGCGATGCCGCCGCATCGCCTGCTGCATCTCCCGGCGGGCGGTCTCTTCGGCCAGCCGCTGGCGTTTATCCCCCTTCACCCGGCCGCGGGCCAGCGCGATCTCGACCTTGGCCCACCCGCCCCGAAAATATAACCGCAACGGGATCAGGGTGATCCCCTTCTGTGCCACCTTGCCGATGAGCCGGCGGATCTGCGGGCGGCTGAGCAGCAGTTTGCGCAGCCGCTTCGGCTCGTGATTGGCATATCCTCCCTGCCGGTAGGGGGGGATATGCACGTCGTGGAGCCAGACTTCTTCCCCGATCAGGGTGGCGTAACCGCCGGTGAGGTCCGCCTTGCCCTCGCGCAGGCTCTTCACCTCGGTGCCGGTCAGCACCACTCCCGCCTCAAGGGTCTCCAGGATCTCGTAGTCATGGCGGGCCCTCTTGTTGGATGCCACCAGGCGGTCGATCATCACGCATCCCTGGGGTCGAAGGGGCCGTTCGCAGGGTCTGGTAAAGAATAGCCGGGTGCGGTGACACCCAAGGGAAAACGGGCGGGCAGGCGGCGGTGCCGGACTTGACGGCGCCAACCCCAGACCGTAGGTTGGACACTCCCTGCCGAAGTGGTGGAACTGGTAGACACGCTGCGTTCAGGGCGCAGTGGGCGCAAGC
>CAZFHZ010000027.1:0-27161 GCA_964519015.1 uncultured Gemmatimonadota bacterium
CGCGTAAGAAACTACAACATCGCGGTCAAGGAGTACAACGACCAGGTCATCTTTTTACGCAAGATCGTGCCCGGAGGAACGAGCCACAGCTACGGCATCCAGGTCGCGCAACTGGCCGGCCTGCCCGACGAGGTGATCGCCCGCGCCCGGGAGGTGCTCGCCCGGAAACTGCATGCGGCCGCGTCAATCTCCAATCCTGTCGATGTTTTGGCCACGGCGGGCGCGGAGCACTTCCGGACGGCCGCGGATTGCCTCATGGAGGAGGAGGGGATCGACAGCGTCTATATCAACTTCGTCACACCGTTCTTCGTGGATAACGAGAGCATCGCCCGGGAGCTGGTCGAGGTCAACCGGACCGGTCGGAAACCTATCATCTGCAACCTGATGACCGACAAGAAGGAATGGGCGGGAACCCTCAAGATCCTCAAAGATGGGGGCATCCCCTGCTTCAGCTTCCCGGAGATGGCGGCCCGGGCGCTGGCGGCCATGAACCGCTACCGCGGATTGCGTTCCCGGGAGTTGGGGGAACCGAGACGCTTCGACGATGTGGACCACACCCTCGCCCGGGAGGTCCTCGCTGAAGCCGGGCGGGCCGGACGCACCGGGCTGACCGCGACCGGAGCGAACCGGCTGCTGGAAGCCTACCGCATCCCCGTGGCCGGCTGGAAAGTCGTCACCTCCGGCAGCGCAGCGGTCGCAGCCGCCGAGGAGATCGGTTTCCCGGTGGTGGTGAAGGCCGATTCTCCCTCGATCGTCCACAAGACCGAGCTGGCCGGCGTAGAAGTGGCGCTGGAGAGTGCCGCGGCCGTCCGTACCGCCGTGAAGAGGATGAAGAGCGCGTTCGCCGCCGAGGACCTGGGATTCCTGATCCAGGAGTACCTCTCCGGTGGGAAGGAGGTGATCGCCGGAGTCAAGGCGGAGGCAGGCCTGGGGCACCTGATCATGATCGGTCTGGGAGGCATCCATGTCGAGATCCTGAAGGATGTATCGTTCGCCCTGGCCCCCGTGACCGAATACGAGGTCGGGGAGATGTTGACCTCTTTGAAATCGTACGCGCTGCTGGAGGGATTCCGAGGGGAGCGGGGCGTTAACCGGGACGCCCTCATCGAAGTGCTTCAGCGACTCTCCCAGCTGGTCACTGACATGCCGGTCATCAAGGAACTGGATCTCAATCCGATCATCGCCCGACACGACCGCGTATGCGTGGTTGATGCACGGGTGGGGATCTGAGCGTGAAGAAAGGGAACGGAGTGGCGAACTGGCTGAATCTTGGAGAGATACTGCGGGTGAATGCCGGGAAGTTCCCCGGGAAGATGTGCCTGAAGGATGCGGCACGCAGCTTCACCTTCGAAGAGATCGACTCCCGGGTCAACCGACTGGCTCAAGGGTTTCTCGAGCTGGGGTTGAAGAAGGGTGATCGGATCGCCGTCTGCCTGGACAACTCGATCGAGATCTGCGAGGTGTATTTCGCAGCCGCCAAGACCGGTATCGTGGTGTCTCCTATCAACTTCCGGCTGGATCCGAAGAGCGCCTGGTACATCGCCGACCACGCGGATGCCCGTGCCCTGGTGGTGCACGACGAATGGGCACCGATGTTCGATGCGATGCGGGATGAACTGCCGAAGGTCGACCACTACCTGCTGGTGGATCAGGGAGCACCCCTCGAACGGCCGGGGTGGATCGGATATGCGGACTTCCTCGACGCCCAGCCCGACGAGGAACCGGGGGTCCGGGTCCTCCCCTCCGATGCCTGGCTCCAACCCTACACTTCCGGGACCACCGGCATCCCCAAGGGCATCGTCCGCTCCCACGAGTCGTATGTCGCCTTCTACCTGATCAATGCCGCCGACTTCACCTTCACGAGTCGGGATATCTGCCTGAACGTGATGCCGCTCTGCCACGTGAACTCGACCTTCTTCACCTTCACTTTCACCTACATCGGTGGCGGCGCTTACATCCATCCCGCCAGGTCTTTCCAGCCGCTGGAGATCCTGGAAGTGATCGAGCGGGAGAAGATCACCTTCATCTCCCTCATCCCTACTCACTACAACATCATCCTGAATGCTCCCCGTGAGGAGGCGAGGAAGTACGACACTTCCTCCATCCGGAAACTCCTCTGCTCCTCCGCCCCCGTCATCGCGGAATGCAAGAAGCAGGTGATGGACTTCTTCCCGGGTGTGGAACTCTACGAGGCCTATGGCTCCACGGAGGCGGGGATCGTCACCACTCTCATGCCCTGGGACCAGATGAGTCATCTGGGTTCGATCGGTCGGGAGTCCGTGGGTCCCGACACCATCCGACTGCTCGATGAGAGTGGGACCGAGGTCCCGGTCGGCGAGATGGGGGAGATCTATTCCCACAGTCCGATGATGTTCACCGAGTACTACAAGATGCCGGAGAAGACCAAGGCTTCCTTCCGGGGAGAGTACTTTTCCGCCGGAGACATGGGCAGGAAGGACGCCGAAGGCTACTGCTACATCGTGGACCGCAAGGACAACCTGATCATCACCGGTGGTGAGCACGTCTATCCGTCCGAAGTGGAATCGGCCATCTGCTCACACCCCGGAGTGTTCGAGGCTGCAGTCGTCGGCCTTCCTCATGCGAAATGGGGCGAAGCGGTTACAGCCGTGGTGATCCCGAAAGAGGGCCAGGTGCCGAGCGAGGAAGAGATCATCGCTCGGTGTGCCGAACGCCTGGCTCCCTTCAAGAAACCGAAGGCCGTCCTGTTTATCCGGCCGGAGGAGATGCCGAGGAGCGGGTCGGGCAAGATCCTGCATCGGGTACTCAGGGAACGATTCGGTGGTATCAATCGGGAGTGATCTTGATAAAGACCTCGATCCGTTCGGGATGTAAGCGATCGATCGGATAAAGAAACGGAGAAAGTGACATGACCGTAACGCCGAAGGTCCATGGATGGATGATGACCGGGCCGGGGGAGCCGTTCGTCGAGGGTCCGATCGAGCTTGGGGCGATCCCACCGGGCGAAGCGCTCATCGAGGTTGCCGGCTGTGGCGTCTGCCACACCGACATCTCGTTCCTCCACCTCGGAGTCAAGACCCGGGCCGGACTCCCCCTGGTCCTGGGGCATGAGATCAGCGGCACGGTGGTCGCTGTGGGAACCGGGACCGAGGCGTCATTGATCGGCCGACCGGTCCTGGTACCGGCCGTCCTGCCCTGCGGGGAGTGTGAGCTGTGCCGGACCGGCGACCTGAGGATATGCCGGGCCCAGATCATGCCCGGCAACGACCGTCATGGAGGATTCGCTTCCCACGTCGTCGTGCCGGCCCGATACCTCTGTCCCGTCGGGGACGACATCCTGGCCGGGCACGAGCTGTGGGAACTGGCCGTCGTCGCCGATGCGATCACGACCCCCTTCCAGGCGGTGCGGCTCTCGGGACTCCGTGAAGGTGATCTGGCTGTCTTCGTGGGCGCCGGCGGGATAGGGATCCACGGCATCCAGATCGCTGCCGCGGTCGGGGCGAAGGTCATCGCGCTCGATATCGACGCCCAGAAGTTGACGATCGCCGCCAGCCACGGTGCCGATGCGGTCCTGGACGTCTCGGGCTTGAACCAGAAGGAGGTCCGGGCCGGCCTCAAGGAAGCGGTCACCCGGATCGGGGCGCCCGGATCACGTTGGAAGATCTTCGAGACCTCCGGTGTCGTAGCGGGCCAGGAACTCGCCTTCTCCCTCCTGAATCACGGAGGGCATCTGGCCGTGGTAGGTTTCACCATGGACCGTCTCGAACTGCGCCTGAGCAATCTGATGGCTTTCGATGCCACTGCCCGGGGGAACTGGGGGTGTGACCCGACCCTCTATCCGGAGGTCCTGGACTGGATCGCCCAGGGCCGGATACAGCTGAAGCCTTTCATCGAGAAGCACCCTCTGGCGAAGATCAACGAGGTCTTCGAGTCGGCCCACGGAGGGCGACTGAAGAAGCGGGCGATACTGGTTCCCGGGGTTTGAGATCCCGGCCGCCGCCGGACTGCCGGCGGAGCGGGTCAGAAGAGGTCGTCCAGCTCCTCGAAGGCGCCTCCCGGCAGATCACCCTGCTGTTGCAGGACGATCTGCAGGAGCTCGCTCTCCAGCTTCGTATACATCGGATCGAGACGGTAGTTGAAGTAGGGTATGCCCTCCTGGCGACCGAGGCGGAGCATGAGCGCCTGCCGCAGGTCGGGTGCTCCCACGACCGCCACCACCTTCCCGTCGGCAGCCAGGAGCTGGAAGGCACCCGGCTCGGCGGGGACCTCCGCCACCTGCTCAGGAGTGAAATCGAGCCAGGGACGCGGGGGGAGCGGTACCGGGCGGAGCTCCAGGCGGGTGTCGCAGTGCAGACACCGTGTTCCTTCGGCCCGGGCGGCTTCGCCGTCCAGGCCGAGTTCCACCGGATGGAACGTGCGCCTCTGTTCGGTCGAAAGGCAGGGCATGATCCCGCGCCGACGCCCGGCGAATCCCTCCTCCCGGCCCAGGAAAGCGGGGATGGGATCGCGCTCGGTGAGGCGGAGCGTGAGATCACCCGTACCACCCAGGAAGGCATCGATCTCCTCGGCCGCGCGACGGCCGGAAGCGATCGCCTCGATGACCGAGGCGGGTCCGGAGGCGAAGTCTCCCCCGACGAATATCCCGGAGCTGTCGGTCGCACCGCCCTCCCCTTCCAGAGCACTCCGGTCGACCTCCTGCCCGATGGCCAGGATCACACTGCCCGCCGGGCAGGAACTCCGCTCCTCGTCGTCATAGGTGGGGGCGAAACGGCCCTCGTCATCAAAGACCGATAGGCACCGCCGGAACACGATCCCGGAGACCGCACCTCCCTCTCCGGTGATGTCGGCCGGTCCCCAGCGATGATGGATGGTGATACCTTCCTCCCGTGCGTCCCTCACCTCGGACTCGTAGGCCGGCATCTCCGCCTCGGATTCCAGGCAGTAGAGGTCCACCGGGTCGGCGCCCAACCTCCACGCGGATCGGGCCGCGTCCATGGCCACGTTGCCGCCTCCCACCACGACACAGGGACCGGCCAGCCGGGGCGGCGATCCCAGGTTGATCTGGCGCAGGAACTCCAGGCCCCAGTAGACCCCGGACTGTTCACTTCCCGGGAGCGCGATCCGTTTGCTCCGGGCCGCCCCCAGCGCCAGGAGGAAGGCATCGAAACCCTCCGTCCGAAGGGTGTCCACGGTCCCGTCCCGCCCCAGCTCGAAACCGGTCCGCACCTCGATGCCCAGGTCGAGGATCTCCGTCACTTCGCGCTCCAGCGCCTCGCGGGGCAATCGGAAGGTGGGGATGGCGGCGCGGAGCATACCCCCCACCCCCTCCTCGCGGTCCATCAGGGTAACGTGGTGTCCGGCCGCGTGGAGGAAAAAGGAGGCGGTGAGACCGGCCGGGCCGGCACCGATCACGGCCACCCGCTTCCCGGTAGCCGCCGGCCTGGGGTAGGCCGACTTCCAGCGACCGTCGTCCTTCTCCGCGGCCGTTCGCTTGATCGCGCGGATGGACACCGATCCGTTGACCTCACCGCGACGGCACTTCTCTTCACAGGGATGGAAACAGATGTGCCCCAGGGTGAGGGGGAGTGGAGCGCGTTCCCGCACCACCGCCGCCGCTTCGCTGAAACGCCCTTCGGCGGCCAGCCCGACGTAGCGGGGGACATCGGTCCGGGCCGGACAGGCGGCCTGGCAGGAGACCAGGGCGTCACGGCGATCTCCGGCCGGCAGAGCCCGATCGCGGAGGGCGCCGGTGGGGCAGACCTCCACACAGGCCGTGCAGAACCGGCACGCCGAATCGGCCAGCTCCGGGGCCCGTGTGCCCACCCGGAATCGTCCCTCGTGAAAGACGACGCCCAGGGCATCCACTCCGCGGACGTCACGGCAGACCCGCACGCAGCGGGTACAGGCGATACAGAGGGCGTAATCGCGATCGAAGAGCGGCTCCTGGATCACCCGGGGAAGATCGGGTGGACGGTAGCGGCCGAGATCGGGAGGGATCCCGATATGATCGGCCACCCGTTCGAGCTCGCAGTCCCCCAGGAGCGGGCAGCACCGTTCCGGCAGGGGGACACCGGTGGAACAGGGTTCCCGGCTGCACCCTGTCTTCTGGGCACAGGTGAGGCAGGCGTGGGGATGGTCACGGAGCAGATCCCCGAGCTTCTTCCGGCGGAGGGCCCGGAGATCCTCCCTCTCCACCAGGACCCGCATCCCGCTGCGGGCTTCGGTCACGCAAGCGCGCACCGGCTCGGTGTCACCTTCCACCATCACCAGGCAGAGACCGCAGCCCGGATCGGGCCGTTCGGAGGATGGATCGGCCGGTATCCGCTCGTTTCCCTGGAAGACCTCCGACCATTCCTCGAGGCCGTTCCAGGGGGGGAGATCGGGGTGGGCACACAGGGCGGGTACGTAGACTCCGGCCTCCCGCGCCGCCTCCAGCAGGGTCGTCCCCGCCGCGACTTCCACGGCGACGCCTTCGATCGTGAGACGAAGCTTGCTCATCGGATCTCGGTCGGGTGACCGGCAGCCGGTGGGACCGGGGTCTCCAAGACGCCTACCAGGAATGCGCGATCGCTCCCACCGTGCAGGCGGTCACGCACGGGAGGGGCGGTCGCTGGTCGGTGGGTTTGCAGGGGGCGCAGGAGTACTTGATCTTCTTCCGGTGCTCCTCGGTCACCGCCGCCACCACCTCATCGTAATCATCGGTGATCATCTCCAGGACACCGGCCGGACAGACCTTGACGCAGTCCTCGCAGGAGGTGCAGGCGTCGCTGTCGATGGTGATGAAGAACTCCCCTGAACCGTCCTTGTAGCCGTAGTTCGCTCTCATCGCCCGCATCCTCCCGGTGACCGGCCCGGTGCCGCCGTCCTGATGAGTGGGTCGCTGTTCAGGCCGGGGCTCCTACCCGGCCTTCCTTCTCGGCCAGGTGCTTGGCAAAGAGAGCCCCTCCGAGGGCTCCCGCTATCTGGGTGTCGTACTTCGGTTCGAGCGCGTCCAGTCGCATGAGTTTGGTAAGACGTCGGACCACTCCGGCGTTCTTGGCGATACCACCGGTGATGGCGAACTCCTTCTCCACCCCTATCCGTTCGAGGAGGGCGAAGACGCGTTCCGCCATAGCCGCGCAGTAGGCGGCCAGCACGTCGTTCTTCGGCCAACCCTGACGCAGGAGGCCGGTGGCTTCCGATTTGGCGAAGATGACGCAGGTGCTGCTCACCGGTTCCGGCTCCTGCTCGATCTCGAAGGAGAGCGTGCCGATCTCCTCGATGGGGATCTCCAGGAGATTGGCGAACACCTCCATGCCCCGCCCGGTCCCCGCGGCGCACTTGTCGTTCATCAGGAATTCCTGGACCTTCCCCTTCTCATCGATCCGTATCGCTTTGCAGTCCTGCCCCCCCATGTCGAGGATAGTCTTCACGGTCGGACCATACATGAAGTTGGCGCCCCGCCCATGGCAGGCGATCTCGGTGATGGCCCGGTCGGCGAAGGGTACGTTCACCCTTCCATACCCGGTGCCGACGACATAGTGGATATCCTCCTGGGACATGCCGGTATCCAAAAGTGCCCAGTCCATGGCCTTCCGGGCGCTCTCCGGGCTGTCCGACCCGGTACGCATGTTGCTGTAGGCGAATAGCTCGCCGTCGGTCATCACGACCGCCTGGGAACTCACCGAACCGACATCCACACCGGACGAGACGACCCGAGCCTGCTTCCAGTCGATCTCCGGATTCTTCCAGTTGTATTCCTTCCAGCGCCAGTACTCCGTCGTCATCGCTCGACACCTCCCTCGGCCTTCTCGACCGCTACCAGCGCCGCTCCGATCGCAGCCGCAAACTCCGGGTCCGGAGGAATCCGGATCTCCATCTCCAGGTCACGGTGCAGAGAGTCGGTGAAACCAACGTTGTAGGCCATACCTCCGACCAGGGCCACTTCCGGTTCGATGCCCACCCGGCGCACCATCGAACTGATACGGCTGGCGATGGCATCGTGGACCGCCCGGGCGATGTCCTCCTTCGGCGTCTTGGCATGGACCAGGCTGACCACCTCCGACTCAGCGAAGACGGCGCACTGGGCGTTCATAGGGATCTCCCGCTGCGATCTCAGCGACATCGGACCGAACTCTTCCAGCGGCACTTCGAGCGCCCGGGCCATCGACTCGATGAATACTCCAGCTCCCGCGGCGCATTTCTCGTTGACTACGAAGTCGAGTACCTTCCCCGCGGCGTCGCACCGGACTCCTCGCCCCTCTTCAGCGCCTACATCGATCACCGTCCGCACTCGGTCGAAGAAGAAGAGAGCCCCTCTTGCCGCCGCCTTTACTTCGGTGATGGTGTTGCCGGCCATGGGCACGTCGTTGCGACCCGCGCCGGTCGAGACGATGTTCGGGATCTCGGTGTAATCGATGCCCGCTTCCCGGGAGGCGGTCTCCAACGCTTCTTTCAGCGCTCCCTTCATGTCGAGCCCGGCGGTCACCAGGGCCTTGCCGATCACCTCCCGGTCACGGAGGAAGACCACTTTGACGTTCTTGGCCCCCATGTCCACACCGATAGTGACCATGACTCTTTCTCCCTCACCTGGTATCAGGCCGGTCCCCGTCCGGTACTTATACCGCTATCCGGCTGAGTTCCAGCGTTTCCATGAAGGTGTCGATCCGGGCCATTGTGCGGGCCTCGTCGAACTCCTTCTCGTCCCCCATGTTCCCCTCGAAGGTCATCACCGGGTACCCCGCCTGCTGGAGCGCGAGCCGATTCTCCGCGATACCCAGGGAGAGACCCTCACATCCCCGGTTGTAGTGGAGCATGACTCCCTGGAGTTGCCACTCCTTGGCGATGCGGATCATCATGTCGCTCTTGTACCGGGGGGAGTAGAAATGCTGCCATTCCGGCTTGCTCAGGTTCCAGTCGGCGAGGATCCGCAGGGCCTGGTCGCGCGATTCCAGCTTGATTCCCATTTGTTCGGGCGTGGTCCGCGGACCCCAGGAACCGTCCGGTTTGACCTCCCACATTCCGATCAGACCGAAGGTGTAGAGCGATCCCACCGAGACTACCCCGAATTCCTCCAGGTAGCGGAAGACCTTGAGGAAACCCCAGGGGGGCTGGGTGTCGGAGATGAGCCGGCAGCGCTCGTTCCCCACCGCGGCGATCCCCCGGTCCACCCGGTCCCGCACTTCGTCGCGCAGCTCCTCGTAGAAGTCGGCCACCACCCGGCTGTGCTTCTCCAGCGTGCCCAGCACGTAGAGCGAGTACATGGTCTTCTCGTCCAGCGGTGCCGGGATGGCCTTGTTGAGGGTGCAGACCTCGGCCCACAGCGCGGTGCTGCGGCACTCGTTGTTCACCGCCTCGAAGAGGAGCTCATCGTTGTACTCCCGGCCGGTCACCTTCTCCAGCCACTCGATGCCGTCGTGCATCTGACCCACTACGTAGTCCAGCCGGTTCTCGTCCAACTCGTGATAGGGACCGCTCCCCACATCGATGCAGAAGTGCGGGATGTCCGGTTCCATGTCGGTCACCACCTGATACCACTTGGCGTGGCTGCAGCAGATGTGGTCCTGCCAGATGAAGTCGGGCCGGGGGTACTTCCCACCGAAGGCGTATTCGTCGATCAGGATGGAGCCCCAATAGTTCCGCATGTAGGAACAGAGGTCCCGGGCATACCCGGCCTTCTCCACGGCCTCGAGGCACCGGGCCGACAGATCCCGGTCGAAGGCGATCGAAGCGCCGTACGGCTCGGAAGTAATCATCCGGAGGTCTTCACCCAGTCCCCGGGGGATGGCATCGAAGCTCCAGGCTCCTCCGGCCCAGCGCAGGACTCCCCGGTCGTGGGCTTCTGCGTAGCTCCGGTAGTAATTCTGGCGGAGCTCCTTCGCCTTGTTCCAGCAGTCCAGCGGCTTGGTGGGGTATTTCGCCATGGCGATCGCCTTCTCCTTGGTTCCGGGTTCCCACCCGGGATCCGGCGGCGCTAGAACAAATCTCCTTCGCTCAACATCTCCAGGAAGGCCTCCACGCGTACCCGGAACTGTCCCAGGGGCACCGTGACATCGAACTCGAGGAAGAGGGTCTTGATCCCGGCTTCCTGGAACGCTTTCTGCAGCGCCGGTATGTCCAGCTCGTGAGGATCACAGAACTTCTGCTGGATCAGGATGGCCCCGCTCACCTGGTACTCCTTGGCCAGCTGCAGGATATGCGGGATGCGGGTGCGCACGGGCCAGTCCTTCGAGGGACAGGCGGGCCGTTCGACGTAGCGCCGGGCAATCGCCTCCAGATCATCGTTCCCGTCGAGTTCGGTCTGGTTCCAGAAGTAGCGGGTCCCGGTACAGTGGTCGTCCACGACCACCGTTGCCCCCACCGACTCCACCATCTCCAGGAAGGCGGTGTCATCGTCCTCGCTGCCCACCAGCATAAGACGGGTACCGGTCGATCGCTCCGGGTTGTGCCGGGTCAGCTCCGGGAGGATCCGTTCCATCTCCCGGTTGTGATCCTCCTTGTCCACCATCTGGCTGGAGATGGTCAGATACATCGCGTCGCGCCCTGTCAGCGGCGGGGCCGCCCGCTGGCGGAGTTCGTATATCTCCCGCTGGAGTCGGCGGTTCCGGTTGACGAGATCGATCCCCTCGCGGAGCTTCTCCGGGGTGATCGGTGTACCCGTCCACCCCTCCAGCGCGGTCTTGAACTTGGCCAGTTCACCGCGCAGGAAGGGTGTCGCCCGGGGGCTCTGCACGTGGTTCGGCATCGGCAGGTAGTAACTGAACTCGCGGGGCAGATGGATCTCCCAACTCGTGAACGCCTGCCGTATGTGGAGACACGACTGGGCGATCATGATGCCGTCCAGATAGTCGAAACGCCCCTTCAGCCCTTGAGCCAGACAGTCCCGGCAGAACGGACAGTACATACCGAAGATGTGGGGTTCGGTGACGTCCTGTGGTTCGTGGCTGCCGAGGATCCGGACCGGGAGGATATCGGCCGCACATAGGATCTCTTCCGGCACGTAGGTGCAGAAGTAGCCGACGACCTTCCCGCCGGTCCGCTTCTTCCACTCCAGGGCATAGGAATGACGTTCCTGAGCCCACTCCTGGAACTGATCCATCATCTCCGTTTCCTCCCGCCGGCGACCAAGGGGCTGAGGCTCAATTCGTTCGAACGTTCGTTCGAAACGAACTCTAGTCGGGCCTCCCCCCGGTGTCAACGGGAATTCATTACCTGGTTCGTAGGAAGGCTGGGAGGACACTCTTCGGCCTGCCCGTCGGGACCGGGATTGATGATCTCGGAGCGGTTTATATTCCCGGTCGATCTCAGGCGTGCCGGGCGGCAAACTCCTCCATGAAGGCGACCAGGGTACGGATGTTCTCGACGGTGACGGCGTTGTACATCGAGACGCGGACGCCGCCCAGGGAGCGGTAGCCCTTCAAGCCGACCATGCCGTTCTTCTTCGCCTCGGCGATGAACTGAGCGTCCACCTCCTCGCTGGGCAGGTTGAAGTCGACGTTCATGAACGAGCGGTCCTCGGGGACCGTGACGTAACCCTTGAAGAGGTCCGGATACTTGTCCATCACGCCGTACAGCAGATCGCCCTTCAAACGGTTGTTCTTCTCGATGGCCGCCAGCCCGCCGATGGACTTGTTGTAGGCCAGGACATTGCGCAGGATGTAGATGGAGAGACACGGCGGGGTGTTGTAGAGGGAGTTGTTGTCGGCGTGGATCTTGTACTGGAGCATCGAGGGGAGCGCTTCGGTACACAGCGCCAGGAAGTCGTCGCGGATCAGCGCGACCACCAGGCCGGAAGGACCGAGGTTCTTCTGGGCGCCTGCGTAGATGAGGCCGAACGGTCGCACGTCGAACGGCCGCCACATGAAGTCGGACGACATGTCGCAGGCGAGCGGGATGCCGCCGGTCGACGGGTAGTCCTTCCACTGGGTACCGTAGATGGTGTTGTTGGAGCAGAAGTGCACGTAGGCGGCGTCGGAGTTGATCTTGATCTCCTCCGGACGGGGCAGTCGCCGGAATCCTTCCTCCTTGGTGGAGGCGACGACGCGGGCCGCATCGCCGACGACGATCTTGGCCTCCTTGTAGGCCTTTTCCGCCCACTGGCCGGTGATGAGGTAGTCGGCCTTCCTGCCGGAGTGCAGGATGTTCATCGGCAGCATCGCGAACTGCAGGTTACCGCCGCCCTGAAGGAGCAGCACCTTGAAGTTGTCCGGGACGTCCAGGAGTTCCTTCACGAGGGCGATGGCCTCCTCGTGCACCGCGTCGTACTCCTTGGCGCGGTGGGAGATCTCCATCACCGACATGCCGGTATTCTCGAAGTCCAGGAGCTCGGCCTGCGCCCGCTCGAGGGCGGGCAGGGGTAGTCCGGCCGGGCCGGCGTAGAAGTTGATCACACGGTGCGTCATGTAGGTCTCCTTGGCTCGTTACGCCTTGAATCCACTCAGGATTTCCACGACTTCGTCGCCGATCCGCAGCAGGTTCTCCTTCGAGCTGGCGCCGATGTGGGGGGTGAGGAGCACGTTCGGCGCCGACAGGATCGGGGACTCGGGCGGTGGTGGATCCGAGGTGAAGACGTCGGTGGCATACGCGGCCACCTTCCCGCTGGCGAGCGCTCCGGCCAGATCCTCCTCGACGACACATTTACCGCGACCGGTGTTGATGATCGCCACACCATCCTTCATCCAAGCGATAGAATCGGCGTTGATCAGGCCGCGGGTCTCGTCGGTGAGCGGTACGTGCAGTGAGATGTAGTCCGCTCCGTGGAAGAGCTCTTTGAGGCTGGTCACCATCTGCGCCACTTCCGAGCTCTCGACGTAGGGATCGTAGGCCAGCACCCGCATGCCGAATGCCCGGGCACGAACGGCGACCTCCGATCCAATGTGCCCGATACCCACAAGCCCCAGCGTCTTGCCGTGCAGCTCGGTGCGCTTCAGCTCCTTCTTCAGCCACTTGCCGTCCCGCATCGAGTTGTGCGCTTCCACCAGGCGATTCGGGATCGCGACCATGAAAGCGAAGGCCAGCTCGGCGACCGCGATCGCCGATGCCAGGGGCGTGTTGAGTACCTGGATACCGCCGGCCCGGGCGGCCGCCTGGTCGATGTTGTCGATGCCCACTCCGCCCCGGATGATCAGCTTGAGTCTGGGCGCGCCGGCGATCCAGTCGGCGGTGCACTTGGTCTTGGAGCGGACGAGCGCGACGTCGGCTTCCGGGAGCCGGCCGACATCGGTGGTCACTTCGCCGTACGCGGTCAGCCGCTGAGGAAGGCTCGAATCAAAGGCGTCACAGATCAGGATGAGCATGGCTTCCAGCCTTTCTTGGGGAAGAAGTCCCCCCTACCAGAGGTCGAGCGTGCGGACGAGCAGCCCCGAGCGCAGCTTGGGTTCGAACCAGGTGGACTTGGGCGGCATGACGTCGCCGGCATCGGCGACTGCCATGAGCTGATCGAGCGTCACGGGGTGGAGGGTGAAAGCCACCGCCCAGCCTCCGCGCACCCGTCTCTCGAGTTCACTCAAGCCCCGGATGCCGCCTACAAAATCGACGTTTGTGTCGGTGCGCGGGTCTTCGATCCCGAGCACCGGCGCCAGCAGATTCTCCTGCAGGATCGAGGCGTCGACCGACCGCACCGGATCGTGGTCCGGGAAGGTGCCCGGCCTGGCCACGAGGCAGTACCACTGGCCGGGGAGATACATGCCGATGTGATGTACCTCGCCGGGCCGCCCCTCGTCTACGGGCGTCACCTCGAAGCGCTCGCCGATGCGGGCCAGCAACTCCTCCGGCGTGAGGTCCCCGAGGTCCTTCACGACCCGGTTGTAGTCCATGATCTTGAGCTGGTCGTGGGGGAAGAGCACGGCCATGAAGTAGTTGTATGGCTCGTCGCCGGTATGGTGCGGATTGGCGGCCTTGCGTTCGAGACCGACGCGGGCCGCGGAGGCCGTCCGGTGGTGACCATCGGCGACGTACAGCGTACCAACCTCAGCGAATTCGCCTCTCACTGCATCGGTCAGCCCGGTCGGGACGATCCAGACGGTATGACCGATGCCGTCGTCGGTGACGAAGTCGTATAACGGTTCCGTAGCCTGTATCTGCCGCACCAGCCGGTCGATCGGAGTGCACTTGCGGTAGGTGAAGAAGACCGGCTCGCCATTGGCGTTCTGCTCCGCCACGTGACGGGTACGATCATCCTCTTTCTCGGGATGGGTGAACTCGTGCCGCTTGATCAGCCCGTTCTCGTACTCGGCGCACGAGGCGGCACAGACGATACCGGCCTGGACGTGGTCGCCCATGCTCTGCTGATACACGTAGAAGCAGGGCTCGGCCTCACGCACTAGAATCCCCTCGCTGATGAAACGGCGCAGGTTCTTCACTCCCTGGGCGTATACCCGGTCATCGTAGGGATCGATGTCGGGCGGGAGATCGATCTCCGGCTTGTTGATGTGAAGGAACGAGAACGCGTTGCCTTGAGCCAGCGCTCGTGCCTCTTCAGAAGAGATTACATCGTAGGGCGGAGCCGCGACCCGGTGTGCGATCTCCGGCCGCGGGCGATACGCGCGGAACGGGCGGATGTCAGCCATAGGTGAACCTCCTTCACCGGATGTACCGTACTGGTGTGAAAATCTTCACATTCCATTCCGGCAGGGGGATCGCAGTCGCCCCGGATCATCGCGGTCCCACAACAACGAGACGGATATGGGCTCCGAGGGGTGGGGTGAAACGTCCTGCCTTTCCGCCGGTCTCGCAGGTGGACCGCTCAGGACCAATATCCCACTTTCCAAGCCAGAATCAACTGGTCACCGGCTCCTGTTCCGGCGATACAGCGTCCACCGCCCGGTTCAGGGCAGGTGGACGATCCCGATCCCGTCCCGGAAGGTGATCCGGGTCCCCATCGGCTCAGAGAGCCGGGCCAGTTCCTCGATGATGCGCCGGGCATCTTCGGCCGAGGCCGGCATCGGCCGGCCGCGTCGGGCCGGCGGCAGCCCGAACCCGAGCGTGATCGGGTGGAGTTCCAGCGAGACCAGCCGTCCTTCTTGCCAGGCGGGGATGGCGATAACCGATTCCCAGACCGGTCGCTGGACCGGGAAACCCCGGGTGTCGTTCCGGTAGCGCGCGGCGTTGAAGTCCGCCACCTGCGCCTCGGGGCCAAGCCCGTAGTCATCGTAGTTCTCGGGCGGCAGCCGTAGCAGGGTCTCGTTCTGGAAGATGAAATCCCCCAGGCTGTAGAGGATCGGCTTCCCCTGGTAGATCTCGATCCCCCTCAGCGAATGCGGTCCGTGCCCGACGACCATGTCCGCCCCCGCCTCGATCGCGGCCCGGGCGAAGGCGATGTGGAAGTCGGGGGGCGCCCCCCGCCGGCCGCTCTCGTGCCCGTGCAGGCTCACCAGCACGTAGTCGGCCAGCCGGTCGGCGCTGCGGATCACGGCCATGATCTCCTCCAGGTCGCGCGGAGCGGCTACGGTGGCAGTGCCGACCGAATCGCCCACCACGAAGGTCTGGCCGAAGACGTTCAGCCGCTCCCCCTGCCCTCCCCCACCGCGTCCCATGTCGCGCAGGAGCTGCCGGAAGCGCGTCATCTGTTCGGCGGTGATCGTGCTGACACTCGAGTAGTGGAGCGGGTTGAGGCCGGGGCGTGGGGTGATCCCCGCCCGGCTGGCGCCCGCGGTGGAGTGCTCCGTAAAGGTGGACGAGACCGAAATGAGGGCCACCCGCCCCCGGGCGGTCTCGAGGAAACGCGCCTCGCGGGCCTCTTCCAGGCTCTCCCCCACCCCCGCCTGCACCAGCCCGACCTGGGCCACGTAGCGGGTGGTCAGCCGCATCCCCTCCACCCCGTAGTCGCCGGTGTGGTTGTTGGCCCGCGAGACCAGGTCGAAGCCCGCCCAGACCAGTTCTGCGGCCAGGGCCGGGTCGCCCCGCATGTAGGTGCCGCCGCTCTCGTACATCGGGTAGGGTTCGTAGTCGTGGAAGAGCATCTCCAGATTGGTGAAGGCCGCGTCGGCCCCGCGGATGAGTTCGATCATCCGCAGGAACTCCGGCTCCTGGTATACCGAGAGCGGCCGCGTGATGATGGCATCCCCGGTCAGGGCCAGGGTGAACGGGGACTCGGTCGGGATCTGCGCTCCGATCTCCGTAACGGCCGCGGTCAGAACGGCCAGCACCGCGACCTGAAGAAACCGTATCCGTCTCATCGCCAGCACCTCCGCTACGGGTCGGGCTGCCACCGACTCCACGGCCGCCTGCTGCAGGCTGGACGACCGGTGCCGTGGCGGGCGGACCGCTCTGGGTCAGAATCCAGTTTACTCCAACCGCAGCGGATATGTCCCGGTTCGCGACTCGATGGGCGAGACGATCACCCGGAGATGGGGGTCATACTATCCCCGAGCGGGTGGGATCCGGGGGCCCTCAGGAGGCGGCCAGGACCGACACCGGATCGATCCGGGAGGCCTGACGGGCGGGGAGGTAGCCGGCCAGGACACTGGCCCCCAGCAATACCACCACGATCGTCCCCAGGGTCATCGGATCGGTCGGTCTCACCTCATAGAGCAGCGAAGTGATAAGCCGGGTGAGGACGAGCGAGCCGACCAGCCCCACCACGATCCCGCTCCCGGCCAGGGCCAGCGTCCGCAGGACGATCCGGCGCCGGATGTCCGCACCGGTCGCGCCCAGGGCCATACGGATCCCGATCTCCCGGCTCTGCTGGCTGACCGAATAGGAGACGACCCCGTAGAGCCCCAGCGCGGCGAGCAGGAGTGCGATCTGGGCGAAGGTGCCCACCAGCAGGAGGATGAAGCGGCGGGGGGAGACGGCCAGGTCGACCAGTTCGGTCAGTGGGCGCCAGTCCCCGGCCGGCATCGACGGATCGAGTCCCCGCAGGACTGCTGAGACCCCGGCGGCCAGCGCTTCGGGCGGCAGGCTGGAACGGACGACCAGGTCGAGCGCGAACGAATCGAACTGCTGGGTGAGCGGCAGGTACATCTCCAGGCCGGCCGACTGCTCGAGCGTGCTGTGCCGTACATCGGCCACCACCCCCACAACCCGCCATTCCGGGCGCCCGATCACGATGAGCTTGTCGATCGGGTCCTGCCCGGGCCAGAGCCGGCGGGCCAGCGTCTCGTTCACGATGATGACCCGCTCACTCCGGGCATCGTCGTCGGCGGTGAAGTGGCGTCCGGCGACCAGGGGGATGTGCATCGCCTGGAGATATCCGCTGTCCACCACCCGCGGGAAAGCGATCGGGGTCTGCCCCGCATCGTAGACCTCCCCCTTGGCGGCGAGACCCCAGGAGCGGTTGCGTCCGAGCGGCAGGGTGTCGGTCAATCCGGCCGACTCCACGCCCGGCAGAGCGAGCACCTCCCGGACCAGCTGGTCGAGGAAAGCAACCCGCTCGGACGCGTCGGCGAACGAGCGGTTCGTCTCGACCCGCCAAGTGGTGGCGTGCTCCGGCTGGAAGCCGAGGTCCACCTCCAGCAGCATCACGAAGCTGCGCAGGAGCAGACCGGCGCCGACCAGCAGCACGCAGGCCAGGGCGACTTCGGCGGTGACCAGGACCTCGCGCAGTCCCTTCCGGCTCCTCCCCTCGCTGGCGCCCCTACCGGCCTCCCGCAGGGGATCGTTCGCCTGGACGCCCGAGATATGCAGGGCCGGGACCAGACCGAAGAGGAGTCCGGTCACCAGCGCCGCGATCACGGTGAAGAGCAGGGCGGCGCCGTCGACCCGGACCTCCTCCAGGAGCGGGATGCTGACCGCTCTCAGCCCGGCGAAGGCACCGGTGGCCAGGTAGGCCAGCCCGATACCGAGCACGGCGCCGAAGAGCGAGAGCAGAAGGCTCTCGGTCAGGACCTGCCGGATGAGCCGGGAACGGGTCGCCCCGAGGGCGCGACGTACGGCGATCTCGCGGCGCCGGGAAGCGGCGCGGGCGACCAGCATGCTGGAGAGATTGGCGCAGACGATCAACAGCACCAGGCCGACGGCCGAGACCAGGACCAGCAACGCCGTCCGGAACCGGCCCGTGATCTGCCCCTGCAGTCCGCTCACGGCGGCCGCCAGCCCCCAGCGGTTCGGCTCCGCCTCCTTCAACCGGAGGTTGATACCGTCCAGGTCGGCCTGGGCCTGCGGGATGGTCACCCCGGGCTTGAGCCGCCCGATGACGGCCAGGGTGTTGCCCCACCGATCGGTCTCATCGCAGATCGGGAACGGGGTCAGAAAGTCGATCCGGGACCCGGGCGTGAAGACCGAGGCGAAATCGAACGAGGGGGGGAGCACGCCCACCACCAGGTTGGGTGTGTCGTTGATGATGACCGATGATCCGACGATGGCGGGGTCGGCACCGTAGCGCCGCTGCCAGAAGCCGTGGGTCAGCAGGATCGCCGGCCGGCCGTTCCAGACACACTCCTCATCGACGAAGCCGCGACCGCGCTCCGGGCGGATACCCAGCACATCCAGGAAGTCCTGGGCCACCCCGACCCCCACGATGTGCTGCGGGTCACCGTCACCGGAGAGGATGTAGTTGATATAATCGTAGAAAGCGAAGTACCCGGTGAGGGCTTCGAACGACTGGTTAAGCCGGCGCCAGTCCCGCAGGTTGGAGGTGCGCAGGGTGACCGAGGAGAGACCGCCCGCCGTGCCGGTGTTGGCGACCCAGACGAGGCTTTCCGGCTCGTGGAATGGGAGCGGACGGATGAGCAGGGTATGCACGACACTGAAGATGGCCGTGTTGGCCCCGATCCCCAGCGCGATGATCAGCACCGCGACCGTCATGAATCCGGGATTCCGGCGCATGGTCCGCAGCGCGAAACGAAGGTCCTCACGGAGATCCGAACCCATACCCCTCTTCCTCTGTTCGGAAGACCGATCCCCACGGCGATGACCTGATCCCGGCCGGACCACCAGCGCATCGGTCGGTTGGTGCCACCGGGACCGATCGCATCAGTCCCGGTGACTGTCTGGTAGTGACTACGAGGCGACAGCGGATCTTGTTTACCCTTTGAGCGCCCGCCGCCGATGGGAGGCGGCGCCGCTACGCCTCCCCCAGGGTCCTCACCGGGTCCACCCGAACCGCCCGTCGGGCCGGGATCAGCAAGGCCACCACCGCAACCAGGGTCAGGATGAGCGGGACGGTGACGAAGACGAGCGGGTCGCGGGCCCCTACCCCGAAGAGCATCGATTCCAGCAACCGGCTCAGGGCCAGCGCCCCGGCCAGACCCACCACCAGTCCGGCGCCCACCAGGGGGAGCGCCTCCTGGAAGACCAGTCCCAGTACGGAACCGCGGGAGGCCCCCAGGGCCATCCGTACCCCGATCTCCCGGGTACGCTGGGCCACGCTGTAGGCCATGATCCCGTAGAGCCCCACCACCGCCAGCAGCAGGGCCAGCAGACCGAAACCCGACATCAGCAGGGTGCGGAACCGGGGGATGGAGATGGTCGAGGAGACCATGGTCTCGAGCGGCTGGAAGTCGGCCAGGGGCTCGTCCGGGTCGACATCCGCGACCGCGGCCCGGATCCCGTCCATCAGACCGCGGGGGTCGACGGCGGTCTCGACGACGAAACTGATATCACCGATCGTACGCTGCGTGATGGGCACGTAGACCTGGCCCATGGAGGTCCGGCCCAGGGTGTAGTGCTGGACATCCCCCACGACGCCCACGATCTCCAGCCAGGGGTCGTCGTCGTCCCTCCCGAAACGGATCCTCCGGCCGAGCGGGTTCTCTTCCGGGAAGTGCTCCTGGGCCAGGGACGAGGAGACCACCACGACCGGGGGGCTCTCCTGCCGGTCGTCCGTCGAGATGTCCCGACCGGCCAGCAGGGGGATGCCCATCACCTCGAAATACCCTGGGCTGACCCGGTAGAAGAGGGCCGTTCCGTCCTCCCGATCATCGGGTCCGGTCGCGTCGCGAAGCCAGAACCCCCAGAGGTTATCGCTCCCCTCCAGGGGGATGAGGCTGCTCACCGCCACCCCCGTCACCCCCGGCAGGGCGGCGATCCCGGACCGGGCACGCTCGATGAAGCCGAGGACGTCCTCAGCGTCGGGGTACCGCTCCCGGGGCAGGGGTGAGGAGAACATGAGCCGTCGCTCGGCCCGGAACCCCGGGTCCTCGGACTCGAGCAGGGAGTAACTGCGCACCAGCAGCCCGGTGCCCACCAGCAGGACCACCGCCAGCCCCACCTCGCCCACCATCAGTCCGCTCCGTATCCAGCGCCGGGTGCGGTCCCCGGTGTGCCCTCTCCCTCCCTGCCGCAGGATCCCGGCCAGGTCGTGGCCGGCCACACTCAAAGCCGGGACCAGGCCGAACAGGAGGCCCGAGAGCAGGGAGACGACCAGGGCGAAGACGAGCACGGTCGGATCGAGTCCGACCTCCCGCATCCGGGGCAGGAGGCTGGGCCAACCGGCCTGGAAGACCTCGAGGGCCGCGAAGGCCAGGAGCACACCCAGGATCCCGCCGGTCACCGCCAGCACGAGGCTCTCCACGAGCAGCTGTCCGACCACCCGGCCCCGGCCGGCACCGACGGCGGAGCGGATGGCCAATTCCCTCGTCCGTCCCATCCCCCGGGCCAGGGTCATGTTGGCCAGGTTGGCACAGACGATGAGGAGCACCAGCAGCACACTGGCCAGGAGGATGTAGAGCTGGGTCCGGGTGCTGCCCAGCAGTATATCGTCGAGCGGGGTCACCCGGACCCCCCACCCCGAATTGGTCTCGGGGTACTCGGCCTCCAGGGCGGTGGCGATGGCCGAGAGGTCGGCCCGGGCCTCGTCCAGGGTCACCCCGGGTGCGAGACGCCCCAGCCCGTAGATGAAGTGGGAGCCCCGGTTGGTGTACCACCAGGGTCGGGGCCGCATGGGGATGATAAGGTCGACGGTCGAGCGGCTCAGGGACTGCCAGTCCGCGGGCAGGATCCCGATGATGGTATGGGACACCCCGTCCAGGGTCATGGTCCGGCCCAGCGCTGTCGGGGCGCCTCCGTAGGTGCGCTGCCAGAAGGCGTGGGTGAGGACCACCGTCGGCTCGGAATCCGGATCGAGGTCGGCTGCTGTGAACGACCGGCCCAGGACCGGCGTCCCGCCCAGCAGTTCGAGGAACCCGTCCGAGACCTGATAGACCCGCAGGTTCTCGGGCCGCTCCCCACCCGTGAAGTTGAGCGAACCGGTCTGCAGGGCGGTGATCCGCTCGAAGGTGCGGTTCTGCTCCTGCCAGTCCCAGAGGTCGAGCGGGACGACACTGAACTCCTCCCAGCCGCGGGAGAGGTTGTTCTCCTGGAGCCACACGAGTCGCTCGGCCTCGGGATAAGGGAGCGGCTTGAGCGCCACCCCGTAGGCGATGCTGAAGACCGCCGTGTTGGCCCCGATCCCGAGGGCCAGGGTCACCAGGACCGCCAGGGTGAAGCCGGGGGTCCGGAGCATCTGGCGGATGCCGGAGCGCAGGTCGAAGAGGACGCGCGCGATCATACGGTCTTCCTTGGCTGAGGAGTGACGAGGACGCCGAGGGGGCGGCGAGAGGCGCAGGGCCACCGCACCCAGCACTTCCCGGAACCAGGACCGGCGCCGGCTTTCCGCCAGGTCACCCAGGTAGAACTCCTGCTCGCCGGCGGGGATGAACAGGCTCAGGACGAAGCCCACCAGGGCCGGAATACCCGGGGAGACTCGGCCGGCGGGATGACCCGGGGGCTGAAGCCCGGTCTCCGGAGGCTCTGAAAACGGGAAGGGCGTTTCCGAGGGACGGGACATCATAGAAGTTCCAGCTCCGGATCGAGCCCCCGGGCCAGTTGCCGGAGGTCGGCCAGGGAGCGCCGGACGACCACCAGCCCGGCGGGGGTCAGGGTATACATCTTCTTGCGCCGCCCCCCCCGCTCCCGGGTGGGCGGGGCCACCCGGGTCCGGAGATAGCCTTTCCCCTCCAGACGACCCACGGTCTTGTAGACGGTGCCCAGGGTGAGGGTCCGGGAGGTCTCCCGCTCCAGCTCCTCCCGGATGGTCACGCCGTAGGCCTCCCCCCGGAGACGCAGGACCGCCAGCAGGACCAGCAGCTCGAATTCGCCGGGATTACCCACGGGATGTTCCTTGACATGCACCGGCCCACGGCAGCCGGTGGAGGTTAGTGTGACATCGTCACACTAATGGTAACGGCGGGAAGTGGAAATGAGTTGCAGTGACTTTGCCAGCGGTATACGAAACCTTCCGGCAGCGGGACCAGGCGCCAGACCGTACAGGTTTCCGCCCCGCTTCCGGGATCGGTGACGATCCCGAGCAGGTGCCCCTGACCGATCTGGCCGGATGCCGGCTCAGGCCGCCGGCCGGCCGGCGGGAGATTGAGTGGATATCACCTTGGTCCTCGCTGCTCTTCCCGAACCCGCTTCAGCAGAGCGGCCAGCGCGGCGACCCGCTCCGGCTGTTCGGAAGCCAGGTTATGCTGCTCCCCCAGGTCGTGGACCAGGTCGTAGAGCTGAGGCATCGGATCGTTGCCCAGTTCGATGTTCACGTTCCGGCTGATTCGGGCTCCATCATGCGGTTCGATGTACTTCCAACCGTTCTGGATGATGGAGAGCGCACCGTTCAGGGCGTGCTCGACGACGAATTCCCGGTCCTTACCCGTCCTGCTCACGAGCGTCCCCAGCGCGTCCCGGCTGTCGGGCCCAGCCCCCGCGGGCATCGCCCGTCCGGCCAGCGCGGCCAGGGAGGCGAACAGGTCGATCTGGCTGAACAGGGCATCCGCCACTCCGGGCCGGACCTGCTCCGGCCAGCGTACGATGAAGGGGACTCGTGTCCCGCCGTCGAAGGCGCTGTACTTGCCGCCCCGGAGCGGACCGGCCGGCCGGTGGTCCTGGAGCTGTTCGACCGACTGATCCCGGTAACCGTCGTCCACCACCGGCCCGTTGTCGCTGGCCAGGATCACCAGGGTGTTCTCCGCCAGTCCCAGCCGGTCGAGGGTATCCAGGATCCGGCCGACGCAGTCGTCGAACTGCAGGATGGCGTCACCGCGAGCGCCCAACCCGCTCCGGCCGGCGAAGCGCGGGTGGGGCAGGCGCGGCACGTGGATGTCGTGGGTCGAGAAGTAGAGGAAGAAGGGCCGCTCCTGGTTGGAATCGAGGAACCGGACAGCCCGGTCGGTAATGGTGTCCGCCATCTCCTCGTCGACCCAGCGGGCCGCCTTCCCACCACTCATGTAGCCGATCCGGCTCACGCCGTTGATGATGGTCTGATCGTGCCCATGACTGGGGTGCATCTTCAGCAGCTCCGGGTGCTCCCGTCCGGTCGGTTCATCCAAGATGGGCTCACCGAAACTGACCCGGATCGGGTCGGCCGGATCGAGCCCGACGACCCGGCGGTCCTCCACGTAGACGCAGGGGACGCGGTCGCCGGTAGCCGGGATGATGAAGGAGTAGTCGAAGCCGATATCGAGCGGGCCGGGGGTGATCTCACCATTCCAGTCCGGCCCCCCTTCCGGACCCAGGCCGAGGTGCCATTTGCCGACTACTCCGGTCGTGTATCCGGCTTCCCGGAGCACCGAGGGGAGGGTGGCCTGCTCCGGCCGGATGATGGCCGCGGCGTCACCCCGGGCGATCCCGGTGTCGCTCCTCCGCCAGGCGTACTCGCCGGTCAGCAGGGCGTAGCGGGAAGGCGTGCAGGTCGCCGAAGGGGCATGGGCGTCGGTGAAACGCAGGCCGCCGGCGGCCAGTCGGTCGATGTTGGGCGTGCTGATCCGGTTCGCCCCGTAGCAGCCCACATCACCGTAACCGAGATCGTCCGCGTAGATGAGCACGATGTTGGGCGGCTCCCGCCGGTCGCGGCCGCAGCCGGAGGCCGCCGAGGTGACAAGGAATCCGGCCATCCCGCTCCCGGCCAGTTGCAGGAACTGACGGCGGTCATAGCTCCGCGTCATCATTCTCCTAACCGGTCACGGACCCTCCCGCCTGTGAGCGGGGATTCACTGTTCCGGATCGTCGAGCAGGTTCTCCAGCCGATTCATGAGCCGGCTCCACATCGCCGGTTTCATCATCATGGCAACCAGTCGGGGCAGCTTCTTCCATACCCGGGGCGAGAAGATCATCCGGGCCGTGCGGCGTCTGACGGTCGCGCCCGGCGACCATCTGCGGCTCCCCCCCCGCTGTGAAGCGGTCGTCCGGAGCGTCACAGCAAAACCGGAACACCAGAAGTTCTCGTTCGCGCCGACCCTCTGTCGCAAGGCTTCGAGATCGGATTTCGCAGGTTTGGGCCCGTAGAGGTAACGCAGTTCCTCGACCCGCAGCGGGCAAGTCTCGAACGCATCCAGGTAACGGCTGAAAGGGAGACGGTTGATCTCGTCACCGTGGTAGATCCAATCGATGATCGGATCGATGAGTTCCTCGCTGCAGGGACCGCTCCGGAGGAATTCGATCATCTGCTCCGGTTCCATCAGCAGGTGGGCGAAGTCGGGCACAGGATTCTTCCCCGGTTTCCAGAACCGGGCTTCCTTATCTCCGACCACCGCATAGACATGATGACCGATACCACAGGTCCAGATCGGATCGAAGGTCGCGTGGAAGACGCCCTCCGGCCGGAGCACGCGGGCGACTTCGGCCAGGAGCTCCTCGACGCCGTTGACGTGCTCAAGAGTGGCTATGGACAGGATGGCATCGAAGGTACCATCCGCGAACGGCAGGTGCCGGCCATCCGCCCGGAGCCGGTGAGGCCCGATCGGAGTACGGGCCCGGAGAAGGGGCGGGACTGCGAACGAAGGCGAGGGATTGATCCCGGCCACGTTCGCTCCGGTTTTGGAGGCCAGATAAGAGATCGTCCGACCTTCGAGATCACTGCCGATCTCGAGGATGTCGGTGCACGGATCGGGCAGTAATCTCAGGAAGGCGTCGGTGGCCGACCGCTGGTACAGTTCCAGCGTCGGGACGGATCCCGGATTCTCGGTCGATGGACGCCCGGCATCCCGTTCCGGCTGCATGCTCCGCCCTCTCCCGGTCGATCAGAACTGTTGCGAGATCCGTTCCCGCTCCTTCACTCCGCTCATACACCACCGGCACACTTCGTTATGCCTGCCGGACATGAAATCCTCCCGCAATCTCCGGATCGGTTCCGAGGCGTAGTACAGTTCCTCGAAGTCCTGCTCCAGAAGATTGCCGAGATGCTCGAGTTCCTTGATCCTGGGACAGACCGAGAGACTCCCGTCCGAGGAGATGTAGAGGGTGGTCCACGGGCGGAAGCAGGAGTAGTCCCGCCGCGGTTCGGGATCAAGATACGGAACGTCGAAGACCAACTTCCGGGCCTCCGCGGCCCTTCGCGCCCGCCGGATGGTCTCGTTGGTCCGCTCGGCCTCGTTCACCAGGATCTCCCCCTCCACCGGACACTCTTCGAGGAACAGCATATGTCTGCCTCGGAGGCACTCGATGCCGATATCCGCCGCCAGATCGACGAAATCGACGAGCTCATCGAGGTTCGAGCGCATGATCGTCAGATTGGCCGTGATCTGGGGCCGTTCGCTCCCGGAAGTCTTCTTCCTCTCCACCAGACGGGTGATGTTCTGCAATATCGTGTCGAAATCGCCCCGGACCCTGATCTTCTCGTACGTTTCCCGGGTCGCCTCTCCGATCGAAAAAGTCACTTCATCGATCCCGGAGAGGAAGAAGGACTCCAGCAGCTCCTCCGATATGAAGTTACCGTTCGTGATGGCCGAGGTGTGAGGGATCCGATATTTCGGCAGGAGCCTGAGGATGGCCGGCGCATGTTTCGAGATCGAGAGTTCCCAGGAACAGCAGACCTGGAGGTCCTTGGCCCGGTAAAAGCACTGATCCCCGATCCGTTCGAATTCCTCGGGAGTCATGTTTCGGGTTCGCTCGGGAACGGAACCGCGGCTGCACATGATGCAGTCAAGATTGCAGATATTATTGATATCAAGCAGGACGGTCAGGTCCCGCCCCCCTTCCTTCCGTCCGGGCGGGACGGATGAATATCGGCGGTAGTACCACAGTTTGAACCGCCTCAGGAGGGGAGGTGGTACAAGCGAAGAGACCCATTTCACCGGGAAAGCGACCATTCGTCTGAACTTCTTCCAGTACTTCCCGATCATGCTGAGACCTTCTTCTGCCGGACGATTCCGACCGGCTGATACACCGGATCCCACTGTCCCCAGGGCATGCCGTTGTCCCCCGAGGTGAAGTACACGGGAGCCAGGCCGGTACGCAGTTCCTCGCTGGCGCGGAGCGTCTGGAACAGCTCGGCGTATCGATCGTAGTTGGACGGGCAGTCGGCCGAGAGCGCGAAGATGTCCCGCAAGGTCGCCTCTGTATAACACCAGCCCTGCGCCGGCTGGTGGAACCAATCTTCATCCTGGGCTGCGCTGAGGGTCGCGATGAGACGACCGCCGGGCTTGAGGACACGCATGAGTTCTGCGACCACGACCCGCAACTGCTCCGGATCATTGTGCTCCAGCGATGAGACGGAGACGACGGCATCGAACGAGTCATCGGGGATCTCGGGCAGGGAGACCAGATCGCGGTTGTAGATGAAGATGGTCCCGCCATCGGAAGGGGGCTCAGGCCCGCTCGATCTCAACCGGCCGAAGGCGGAGGCCAGTTTCTCCGGATAGCGCCCCCACCTCCCCGGTGCCAATGGGGGCAGGAAATCCCGCAGGCCGGGCCTGGCGAGCGGGGCCAGATCCTCTTCCCGCAGACCGCGTACCCGGTAGTTACGGCGGAAGAGATAGGGCAGGTCGCTGCGGCTCGAACGGTCGACGCTGATCACATCCACACCCCGTTCGGCCAGCCACCACTGCATGGTCCCCCAGCCGGCTCCAGCGTCCATCACCTGCAGGTTCGGAACGGGTTGCAGCTGCTGCGCGATCCATACGAAATCGAGCAGGTAGTGCCAGCCGATCTGTATCTCCAACCTTCGGGAGAGGGCGCGGAATTCCTCCACCAGAGGGCGTGCTTCATCCAGGAGCGAGACGGACAGGATCTCGATCCGATCCCCAAGATAAGACGGCTGGGTCATCGATTCACCCGCGCCGCTCCCCGGCCCACCCCTCCTGGCTTCAGGTACTCCCCCAGCCAGTCGAAGATGGTCTCCCACCAGACGAAGGCGTTCTGAGGCTTGAGGACCCAGTGGCTCTCGTCGGGGAAGTAGAGGAAGCGGGCCCGGACCCCCCTGCGGCGCAGGGTGGTGAACATCTCCAGCCCCTGACTCAGGTCGAGCCGGTAGTCGAGCTGGCCATGGATGATCAGCATCGGGGTCTTGAAGT
>CAZFHZ010000027.1:27171-34985 GCA_964519015.1 uncultured Gemmatimonadota bacterium
GGCCATCGGGTTCCACTTCTCGTACCCCTTCGGATTGCTCCAGGGGGTGCCGCCGAACTCCCACTCAGGGAACCAGAGTTCCTCGGTCGTTCCGTACATGCTCATCGTGTTCGAGGTGCCGTCGTGGTTGACCAGGGTGAGGAAGCGGTCGGTGTGCCCCTCGAACCAGTTCATCATGTAACCGCCGTAGGATGCGCCGGCAGCCGCCATGCGGGTCCCGTCGATGAAGGGGTAGGTCTTGAGGGCGTAGTCGAGCCCCTTCATCAGGTCCTCGAAGACCTTTCCTCCCCAGTCCTGGCTGATCTCGTCGGTGAACCGCTGGCCGTAGCCGGTGCTGCCGCGCGGGTTGACCGATAGCACCAGGTAGCCGGGGGCGGCGAACATGTTGGGATTCCACCGGTAGTGGAAGTTGTCCGTCCAGGCGCCCTGCGGCCCGCCGTGGACCAGGTAGACGAGCGGGTACTTCCGGGTCGGGTCGAAGCCGGGAGGCCGGGTGAGGAAGCCCTCCACGTCGGTGTTCCGGGCCCCCTTGAAGGTGAAGACCTCGGGGGGGGAGAGGGAAAGCTGGGCCAGCAGCCGCTCATTGGTCCGGGTGAGCTGTCGCACGGTCTTCCCGGCGGCGTCGAGCAGGAAGAGCTCGGTGGGGAGGATGTTCGATTGCCGGGCGACCACCATCCGACCGTCCGGCAGCAGGGCCACCGAGCCGTCGTAGGTACGCTCGGTCAGTTTCGTGACGCGCCCGGAAGCCACCTCCATCCGGTAGACGCTGTGCCAGATGTGGTCACCGCACAGAAAGACGATCGAGGCGGAGTCGGGAGCCCAGACGAAGGCGTCCACGGATCGGTCGAGCGCCTCATCGATCCAGCGCCGCTCCCCGCTCCGCCTGTCGAACAGCACCAGCCAGCTGCGGTCGGATTCGAAGCCGGGGCGCTTCATGGCCTGGTAAGCGATCCAGCGACCGTCGGGGCTGTACTGGGGGGAGGTGTCGTTGGCCTTGCTCTCGGTCAGCAGTTTCGGCTCCCCGCCGGCGGCCGGGACCAGCCAGATATCGTTGCCGGTGCCCACCATGGTGGGCACCGTGGTGTTGCGCACGAAGGCCAGCTCGGTTCCGTCGGGACTCAGGTCGTAGTCCTGGAACCCGCCCAGGGCGATCGGGGGGGTGTCGTAGGGACCGGGGGTCAGGTCGCGCGGCTGCCCCCCCGCCACATCGATGCTGAAGACGTGGCTGCGCATCCCGTCCTCCCAGGTGTCCCAGTGGCGGTAGCCGAGTTCGTCGTAGATCTGCGCGCTGCTCCCCGTCTCCGCCAGCTTCTTCATCCGCTCGGCCAGCGCATCGTTCTTCGGCCAGACCTCGCTGACGAAGAGGATCTTCCTGCCGTCCCGCGACCAGACCGGACCGCCGGCGCCGCCCTCCACGGCGGTGAGCGGACGGGCCTCCCCTCCGGCGGCCGGCAGCAGGTGGATCTGCGCCCCCTTGCCGCCGCGCGTGCTCACGAAGGCGATCCACTTCCCGTCGGGCGACCAGGCGGGGGAGGTGTCGGTGCCGGGGGAGTTGGTCATCTGGCGCGGTTCCCCCCCCTCGACCGGGACCACCCAGATGTCGCTGTTACTGCGGAAGGTGGTCAGGTCGTACCAGGTGACTGGGTAGGCCACCAGCTTCCCGTCGGGGCTGACCGCGGGCGCCCCCACCCGGCCCATCGACCAGAGGTCTTTAGCAGTCATCGGCCGTTTCGTCCCCTGGGCGTCGCTCTGGGCGGCGGCTTCGGAGGCAATGAGACCGGAAACGGCCAGGAGCAGGACGGCGGCCAGGGTCAAGACGGCAGCGGCGGGACGGTGATGGATCGGGACGCGCATGGGAACTCCCTCCAGGATGGCTCGTGCGGATACCGGAACGCGACGCTGACAGGATAACCCGGCCGGTTCCTCCTCCACTACTAAAGGATGCACCGGCCCGTTCTCCGGCAGAGTGCACCACACCCGCCACGACTACGGGCCGGGAGGGATCCCCTCCCGGCCCGCGGTCTTTGATCTTCCTGGCAGCGGCTACGCTATTGGGAACGCAGGTGTCGGCGCCGCTCAGGCGGCGGCCGTGGCGGCCTCCATGCGCAGCAGCTCCGCCCATTGCCGGTCGACCCAGGCCTGGCAGCGCTCCAGGATCGGCTCGTTCCCCGGCTTGAAGAGGTGCTTGAAGCGGCCCTGCTGCTTCATCCAGTCGGCGAGCGGGGTGGGCTCCTTCGGCTTGTAGTTGACCTTCCAGACTCCCTGCTCGACCTCGAAGAGGGGCCAGAAGTTGCTCTCCACCGCCTCGCGGGCGACCTCGATGGCACGCTCCGAATCGAAGTGCCAACCGACCGTGCACGGCGTCAGGACGTTCAGGAAGGCGGACCCGCCGCAGGCCAGCGCCTTCTCCACCTTCATGGAGAGATCCTTCCAGTGGAAGGGGGTGGTCTGGGCCGCGTAGGGGATGTTGTGGGCGACCATGATCCGGGTCAGGTCCTTCCGGTTCTGCTCTTTGCCCTGTTTGACCTTCCCGGCCGGGGCGGTCGAGGTGTGGGCCCCCAGCGGGGTGGCGCTCGAACGCTGGATGCCGGTGTTCATGTACGCCTCGTTATCGTAGCAGACGTAGAGCATCCGGTGCCCCCGCTCCATCGCCCCCGAGAGCGACTGGAGTCCGATATCGTAGGTGCCGCCGTCCCCTCCGAAGGCGATAAAGTTCATCCGCTCGGCCCGGGCGGCGGCCTCGGTCAAATCGCCGTGCTTTTTAAGCGAACGGTAGGCCGTCTCGATCCCGCTCATGGTGGCGGCCGAGTTCTCGAAGGCGTTGTGGATGAACGATGTCTTCCAGGCGGTGTAGGGGAAGATGGTGGTGATGACCTCCATGCAGCCGGTGGCCCCGCCGACGACCGTGTTGGGGCCGGCGGTCAGCAGGACCTGGCGCAGGATGTTGGTCCCCATGCAGCCGGCGCAGGCACGGTGCCCGCCGGTCAGGAGGTCTTCGTTCTGGACGAGCTGCTTGAGCGTGGATGGCATCGACGTGTCCTCCCTAAGCCCGGCAGCCGAGCAGGTTCAGGATGGGGAGTTCGTGGCCGGCGGCGATCCTCTGCAGCGCCTCGATTACTTCGGCGGCCTGGCCGAGGTCGAAGTCACGCCCGCCCAGCCCGTAGATCCAGTTGTGCACCGGGACCGAAGTGTCCCGGCCGTAGAGCGCGGAGCGGATCTCGGTGAAGACCGGCCCCCCCCAACCGCCGAAACTGGCCGAACGGTCGAGGATGGCCACCGCCCGGCGACCCGACAGCGCCTGCACGATCCGCTCGGCCGGGAAGGGGCGGAAGAGGCGGGGTTTGAGCAGGCCGATCTTCACGCCCTTCTCCCGGTAGTCGTCGATCACGTCCTTGGCCGTGCCGGCGCTCGAGCCGAGCACCACCATGACCAGGTCGGCGTCGTCCATCCGGTACTCCTCGAACACGTCGTAGCGGCGCCCGGTCAGGTCGGCGAACTCGTCGAAGACCCCGGCGGCCACCTCGAACACCTTCGGGTAGGCCTGCAGCTGGCTCCACTTGTGCTCGAAGTAGTAGTCGGTCAGGTCGAGCGGGCCGACGGTGATGGGGTGGTCGGGATCGAGCAGGGTGTAGGCGGTCTGGTAGGGTCCGATGAACTCCCAGGCCGCTTCGTCGGGCAGCAGGTAGAGGGTGTCCTCCTTGTGGCTGAGGATGAACCCGTCGTAGTTGGTCATCGCCGGTAGGCGTACATCCATGTGTTCACCCAGGCGGAAGTTCAGCAGCGCTGTGTCGTACGCCTCCTGCGCGTTCTCGCAGAAGTGCTGGATCCAGCCCGCGTCCCGACCCCCCATGCTGTCGCTGTGGTCGCAGTGGATGTTGATGTTGCCGCTCAGCGCCCGGTTGACCAGCGCCATCTGGATGGGCAACCGGAGCGAGGCGGCGATATAGACCACCTCCCACATGAGCGCGAAGCCGGCCGAGCTGGTGGCCGTAATCGTGCGGGCGCCGGCCGCCGCCGAGCCTACGGCCGCGCTCATCGCCGAGTGCTCGCTCTCGACCAGGATCATCTCGGTGGACGATTCCCCGTCGGCCACGAACCCGGCGAACTTGTGCATCATCTCGGTCTGGGGCGTGATCGGAAAGGCAGAGGCGACATGGGGGCGCGCCTGCTTGAAGGCGTAGGCGACCGCCTCGTTCCCCGCCAGGGCGGTCAGTTCCTGTTCCATGACGTGCATGAGGCCCCTCCTACTTTTCTTCGAGGACCATGACCAGTGCCGGCTTCCCCTTCCTCGCAGGGGGGCACTCATGGGCGCAGATCCCGCAGCCCTTGCAGTGGTCGAGGTTGATGCCGGTCACCTGGGGCCGGTCCCCCGAGAGATCGACCTGGATGGCCGAGTCGGGACACCAGACCCAGCAGAACAGACAGTGGATGCAGTGCTCGGGCTGGAAGCGGGGCACGAAGGTCCGCCAGTCCCCGGTGCGGAAGGTGGCGGCGTTGCCCGGCTCGACGATCAGCCCGGCCGGCACGAGTTCCTGGGCGCGTTTCAGGCTCATGATGTCACCAGCTCCTGGTAGGCCCGCTCGACGGCGAGCAGGTTGCCCGCGACCACCTCCGGGGAGAACTTGCCCGTGAAGCGACGGGTCATCTCGGCCTTGAACTCCTCCAGCGACATGACCTCCTGGACGGCCAGCAGGGCCCCCGTCATCGGCATGTTGGGGATCGAGCGGCCGAAGCAGTCCAGGGAGATTTTGGTGGCGTCCACGGTGCCGATGCGGGCACCGGGCACTCCCAGTTTACGGCCGAGCTCCTCGGGACTGAGTGAGGTGTTCACCAGGAAGACCGTCTTCTCGTCGGTGCCGGCGGTCACTCCGGCGGCCGGGGAGTCGAGCAGGGTGGGATCGAGCACGATCACGATTCCCGGATTCTCGATGCCGCAGTGGCGGCGGATCGGCTTGTCACTGATCCGGGTGAAGCCCCGGACCGGCGCCCCGCGGCGTTCCGGTCCGTACTCGGGGAAGCCCTGGCCGTACTTCCCTTTCGAGAGCACGGCCTCGGCGAGGAACATGGCGGCGGTCTTCGCCCCCTGTCCCCCCCGGGCATGCCAGCGGATCTCGACCATGTCAGTGGCCATCACGGATGCTCCTGGAGGCTGGGAACTGCGAAGATGGTGCGGTGAGGTATCGACGGATCATGTCGGGCGACCTGTCCGGGTGCGACGCACGATGCTGGAGACGGGAGTCTTCCCCCGTCCGGCCCTTACGGGTAGGCTTGTGAAATATAGTACATCCGATCCGCGGGCATCACCCCTGAAGTGAACGAAATCTTCACCTTTTGCGCGACCGACTACCTGAACTTCAAAGGGATGGGGGGGCCGCAAGGCCCCGTGGTGCCGGGTCGGCTCGTCGGGTATCATCGGGCCCGGTGCAGGAAGACCAGCCCAAAGCGCAAACAGGAGACGGCGACATGCTCCGCGGGCCGAACGGGATGAATGCACTGAAGGACCAGGCTGAAGGATCCGGCGCCGTCCGGGAACTCCCCCGTGTGCTCGGGCTCACCAGCGTGCTGGGGATCGTGGTGGGCAACGTGATCGGTTCCGGCATCTTCATCGTGCCGGCGATCATCGCCAGCCAGACCAGGTCCCCCGTGCTCATGCTCAGTGTCTGGGTGACGGGCGGGGTGCTCAGCTTCTTCGGGGCGCTGGCCTTCGCCGAACTGGGAGCGGCTTATCCCCAGGCGGGGGGGATGTACGTCTTCCTGCGGGAGGGGTACGGGCGGCTGATCGCCTTCCTCTTCGGCTGGACCCTCTTCCTGGTCATAGATGCCGGAGCGATCGCCACCCTGGCCATGGCCTTCTCCTCCAAGTACCTCCCCTTCTTCCTCCCCCTGGGCCCGGCGGCCATCAAGGGGATCGCCCTGCTCTTCGTGGCCGTGCTGGTGGGGGTCAACTGCGTGGGCACCCGCTGGGGGGGCCCCACTTTAAGCGCCGGCGAGATCCGGAATCCCGAGCGGAACCTACCCCTCGGACTGCTGGCCGGCTCGGCCGTGGTGATGGTCCTCTATGCCGTCATCAACCTGGCCTATCTCTACGCCATCCCGGTCGGAGGGATCGCCGCCAGCGACCGGATCGCCGCCGACGCCATGAACGCAGCCGTCGGTCCGGTGGGCGCGGCCATCATCTCCGTGATCATCCTCTTCTCCATCACGGGCGCCGCCAACGGAGTGATCCTGACCGCTCCCCGGGTCTTCTACGCCATGGCCCGCGACGGACTCTTCTTCCGGCATTTCGCTGACGTCCACCCCCGCTGGCTCACCCCCCATGTGGCCATCCTGGCCACTGGCGCCTGGGCGGCCGTCTTGAGCCTGAGCGGCACCTTCGAGCAGCTGGTGACCTACGTCGTCTTCGGGCAGTGGATCTTCTTCGGACTCACGGTGGGAGCGGTGTTCATCCTGCGGCGGAAGCGACCCGACCTCCCCCGCCCCTACCGGACCTGGGGATATCCGGTAACTCCTTTGATCTTCATCCTGGCCGCACTCTACATCTCCATCAACGCACTCCTCACCCAGCCCCTCAACGCCCTGGCGGGGTTGGGTCTGATCCTGTTGGGCGTGCCGGCCTACCTGTTCTGGCAGTCACCCGGAACCCGAGACTCCGGGCATTGAGCCGGACGGAAGCCTACTCGCCACTGTCCGGCTTGAGGATCTTGTCCAGGGCATCACTCCCCCGGTCCTGCGTGGGGCCCTCACCGGGGAGATAAATCATCACCCCACCCCGCCGGGGCTGGATCTCGATGACCCCGGTGCCGGCGAGCTGCTGAGTGACCGGGACGGGATCCTCGTCGTAGTACTTCCGGAAGGCCTGATTGAAACCGCTGAAGACGGAGTGGATCCCCTTCGATTTCTCGAGGTTCCGGAGGCTCTTGATCGCCTTCAGGAAGAACTGCTCGTGTGTCATGCGCGCGTCGCTCTCCGCCATGGCCCTTTCCTCCTCGTGCGCCCACCGCCAGTCAAGCCCAGATCTCGGTCCATGCTACTCCCCATCCTCGGTTCTCTCCAGGACGACATCACAATCGCGGGCGATCGTCCCCCTCTTTTCCCAGTGATTGGGCCGGGAGCAACCAGCCGGGAGATCATGGCCGAGGCGGCCGCCGCCATGGAGCCGGTCTTCGCCATCAACCCGCAGTTACGCGTGCCGGGCGAGAACCTCTATACTGCGCGTCGAGGACACCGTACTGGTAACCGAGACCGGGCCTGATCCTGCTGGGTGTGCCGACCTACTAGTTCTGGAAGAGAAGGTCCTGCACGGACCTGGTCAGCGGTCCGGAGAGGATGACAGTGAAGATCCTTGATTACTCTGCCGTCGTATCTTGTTCTGCAGTTCTCTTCCTGGCGGCAGCCAATCTGGAAGTTCAACAAGAGGACAACCACTACTTCGAAATCCGTGATGAAGCAGGGGTACCTACTGCCGTAACAACGGGCGGGCCCCGTTTCACCGGAGAACTCTTCAGCTTCGAGCTTGTTCTAACGCTTGCGCAGGATCCAGCCGAAATCGAGTCGTTGATTTCAAGCGCAACTGGATTCGCCATGACCGGCGACGGATTGTTCGTGGTTGTGGACAATAAGTGGGCGGGCGGGGGGTATTCCGTCGCGCGACTGGTCTTGTTCGGTCCCGACGGCAGGTACCTCCGATCCATGGGGCGGGTCGGCGAAGGGCCGGGCGAATTTCAAGGCATGCTTATTGAAGAGGTTCATGGAGACACGGTGGAAGTGTACGATGACAGATTACGTCGATTGACACGCTATCGCACGAATGGAGA
>CAZFHZ010000028.1:0-34874 GCA_964519015.1 uncultured Gemmatimonadota bacterium
TCGTTGCGTCCATAACGCTCCCATGATTGCTGCGCACTCAGAGACTTGGTGACCTGGCCCGGAGCGCGTTCGGAATCTTCTGATCGGGCAGGTGATTTTTCTCGGTCTCGCCCTTCCCGGCGCCGCCGTTCTGCGTTATGCTCCCACTTTGTCCGTCGTCCGGGGGGGAGAGGATGCCGTCGAAGCCGCACTTCACCAAGAGCCTGTTCAGCTTCCTGCGCGATCTGGCGGCGAACAACCGCAAGAACTGGTTTGAGGCGAACAAGGAACGCTACCTGTGCGACGTGCGTGAGCCCGCCCAGCGTTTCATCAACGACTTCAGCCCCCACCTGAAACGGATCAGCCGGCACTTCGCGGCCGATCCGCGTCCGGTCGGCGGTTCGATGTTCCGCATCCACCGCGACGTGCGCTTCTCCAGGGAGAAGACCCCCTACAAGACCCACCTGGGGATCCAGTTCCGGCACATCGACGCCCGCAACGCCCACACTCCCAGCTTCTACCTCCACCTGGAGCCGGACGAGGTCTTCATCGCGACCGGGATCTGGCATCCCGACGGACCCACCACCCGGCGCATCCGCGAACGGATCGTCAGCGACTCCTCCGGCTGGAAGCGGGCGGTCTGGAACGCCGATTTCCAGGACCGCTTCGAGATGACCGGGGAACGCCTGAAGCGCCCCCCCCGGGGGTTCGATCCCGACCATCCCCTGGTCGAGGACATGATGTGGAAGGACTTCACCGCCTTCAGCCCGCTGACCGAGTCCGACATCGTCCGGGGCGGCTTCCTGGAGCGTTTCACCGACCTCTGCCGGATCGGGGCCCCCCTCAACCGCTGGCTCTGCCGCTCCCTCGACCTCTCATACTGAGGAGCGGGGGAATCGCACCAGGGCGTTCGGAAGGAGGCGTGGAGTGAGCGAGCGGATCGTCGGAGTGCTGGGGGGGATGGGGCCGGAGGCGAGCGCCGACTTCTACCTGCGGCTCACCGCGGCCACCCCCGCCCAGCGCGACCAGGAGCACCTGCGGGTCCTCATCGATTCCAACCCCAAGATCCCCGACCGCACCGAGTCGATCCGCACCGGCTCGGAGGCCACCCTCAAGGCGCTTATCACCTCGGCCCGTCTGCTCGAGAGCGCCGGGGCCGAACTGCTGGTCATGCCCTGCAACAGCGCCCACTACTGGTACGACCAGCTGGTCGCCGAGGTACGGGTCCCCTTCATCAACATGATCGAGGAGGTCTTCCTGGCCGTCGAGCGGGCGGGATTGACCCGGGTAGGGCTGCTGGCCACGACCGGCACGGCGCGTTCCGGCGTCTACGCCGATGCGGCCGGCGACATCGTGCTGCTGGAGCCGGACGAGGCGCTCCAGGACCGCATCCAGGAGGCGATCTACCGGATCAAGGGACGGGCGGGGCAGGGCCCGGAAGAGAGTCTGGTTACCTTCTCCGGGGCGATCGAGGTGCTGCGCGGGAAGGGGGCGGAAGGGATCATCCTGGGCTGTACCGAGATCCCGATCGTGGTCAAGCCGGAACGCTTCCCGGGGGTCCCGATCTTCGACTCCACCCAGATCCTGGTCGAGGCCACCCTGCGGGAGGCGCTCCCGCGCACCCTGGCCCAGACCTACTCCTGAGCCTCAACGACCGCGGTCGCCGTTGCTCCCCCGGGGGAAGGTATCCTTCATACCTTCGACCAGCTGCTCGAGACGCTTGGCCACCCGGTAGTTGATGCTCCCGACCGGCCAGGTGCCGTCCCCCTTGGCCTCGCCGGCCGGCACCCCGGTCAGCAGCTCGATCCCCTCGTCGATGTGTGTGATCGGGTAGAGATGGAACTTCCCCTCGGCCACCGCCGCCACCACCTCTTCCTTGAGCATCAGGTTCTTGACGTTGGCGGCGGGGATGAGCACCCCCTGCGTGCCGGTCAGCCCCTTCAGTCGGCAGGTGTGGAACCATCCCTCCACCTTCTCGTTCACGCCGCCGATCGCCTGGACCTCCCCCTTCTGGTTGACCGACCCGGTCACCGCCAGGTCTTGCCGGATGGGGACCCGGGCCAGCGCCGAAAGCAGGCAGTAGAGTTCGGTCGAGGAGGCGGAGTCCCCCTCCACCCCGTCGTAGAGCTGCTCGAAGGTCAGGCTGGCGGTCAGCGCTACCGGGCTGGTGCGGGCGAAGCGCTCGCCGAAGAAGCCCTGGAGGATCATCACCCCCTTGTTATGGATGTTGCCGGCAAGCTGAGTGTCGCGGTCGATCTGGATGATGCCGGAGCGGCCGGAGTAGACCCGGGCGGTCAGCCGGGAGGGTTTACCGAACTGGTAGTCCCCCAGTCCCAGGACGGCCAGGCCGTTGACCTGACCCTCCACCGTCCCCTCGGTATCGACCAGCAGGGTACCTTCGGTGATCAACTCCTGGAGCCGCTCTTCGATCCGGTTGGACCGGTAGACTTTCTCCTCCACCGCCCGGCGGACGTGCCCGGTGGTGACGACAGCGGCCTCCTCGAGACGGGCCCAGTAGTCCGCCTCCCGGATCAGGTCGGTGATCTCCACGAAGCGGGTCGAGAGCTTCGTCTGGTCGGAGACCAGCCGGCTGCCGTGGTCGATCACCTGAGCGATGGCGGTCCGGTCGAAGTGGAGCAGTCCCTCCTCTTTGACCTGGTTGGCGATGAAGCCGGTGTACTCCCGGATCGCCTCCTCGTCCCGGTCCATGACCAGGCCGAAGTCGGCCTTCACCTTGAAGAGCTTCCGAAAGTCCTCGTCGTACTGGTAGAGGAGACCGTAGATGTAGGGGGACCCGACCAGCACCACCTTCACAGCCAGCGGGATCGGTTCCGGCTTGAGTCCCTGGGTCTGGATCACCTTGAACTGTTCGTTGATGTCTTCGAGCACGATCTGGCGGTTGCGGATGGCCCGCTTGAGCAGTTCCCACGACAGGTAGTTCTGCAGCACCGCCAGGGCGTTCAGGACCAGGTAGCCCCCATTGGCCCGGTGGAGAGCTCCTCCCTTGATCATGGTGAAATCGGTGGTCATGGTCCCCATGGTCGAGCGGAACTCGATTCGCCCGTCCAGGTTGTAGAAGGACGGATTCGATTCCGCCACCACCGGCGCGCCCAGCGTGGCGCCGTTGTCCACGATCACGTTGACCTGGTAACGGAGCAGCGGATCGGCCGGGCGGGGCATGCGCAGTCCGGGGATGGGGACCTGCTGCTCCCCCTCCTCCTTGAAATCCTCCAGGTTGGCCAGCACGTCCTCACGGACGGTTTCCAGGTAGGTCACCACGGCCGGGTGTTCGGCGTACTTCTCCTTCAGTTCATCGACAGCGGCCCCCACCGGGTGGTTGGCCATCTCCCGCTCCAGGCGCTCCAGCCGGTCCCGGGCCTGCTTCTCCATGTCCCGGACCTTGCGGGTGATCTCCCGCATCACCTTCTGCAGGTCCTCCTGCCGCCCTTCCAGTTCAACTTTCTCTTCCTTGGAGAGCCCCTCCCAGTCCTGGGAGGAGAGCGGTTTGCCGTTCCTGACCGGCAGGGTCAGGATGCCTCCCCCCGACTGTTCGACCACGAAATCCCGAGATTCCGCCTCCTGCTTGAATTGCTCGAAGAGGGCTTCCCGCTTCTCCTGGAGGGTCTTGAGCAGGCGCGCCCGGCGCTCCTCGTAGGCGCTCCCCTCGAACGCCTTTGGGATCTCCACCTTCAGTTCCACGATCAGCAACTCCATGTCCCGACGCAGCTCGCAGCCACGGCCGGCGGGGAGCCGGAGGGCCTTCGGCTCATCGGCGGAGAGGAAATTGTGGACGTAGCACCAGTCATCGGGGACCGGCCGGCCGGCGGCCATGCGGTCAACGGCGATCCGCACACTCGTGTTCCGGCCCGTACCCGGCTCCCCGGCCACGTAGAGGTTGTAGCCCTGCGCCTGGACCCCCAGCGCGAACTCGATCGCCCGGGCGGCCCGCGGCTGGCCGATGATACCGATATCATCGCCGATCTCCGCGGTCGAGTCGGCGGGGATCGCCTCGGGGGTGCAGCAGGCGCGGAGACGATCGGGTGTCAGGGCGACCAGCCTGGCGGGCATAGGGATCTCCTGGTGAGGAGGGTGATTCCGCGGGGAACCTATCGTTCCCGCGGTTGGAGGGTCAAGACGTTTCCGGACAGCCGGGCGGTGCTCAGACTTGGCCGTTGGACAAGTCGCGGAGCATGCGCCGGGCGGTCTGCTTCAGCTCGTCGCTGGACGACCAGATGATGGCGTTCTCGAACGAGGTGCGGGCGTCAGAGCGCCGGCCGGTCTTAAGCTGGGCCATACCCAGATTGAACCAGGCCTCGCCGTATTCGGGGCGCAGGGTCAGGGCCCGCTCCGCCTCGTCGATCCTCCCCCTCCCCCCTCATTCGCTGGATATCAGCCAGCTTGGCGATCCACTCGACCTCGTCCGGCCGCTCCTTGAGCGCCCTTCCGTAGGCGATTGCGGCCCGGCTGACGTCTCCGCGGGCTATGAACTGGTCCCCTCGGACCGCCATCTCCTCAGGGGTGCGTCCACAAGCGGGGAGCGCCAGGAGAGCAGCCAGCAGGAGCGATCCGGTGGGGATCCACGATCTCGTGTGTGGTGATGACATAATCGGCCTAAGATAGCCATCCGGGCCCATCCCGGACACTGGTTAGACGTCCTTGTGCGAACGGCCGTTCAGGTGTGGAATAGGAATATGCGTCCTTTACCGATACTCCTGCCGTTGCTGCTGTTGGCCGCGCCGGCTCTCCCGGCCGGAGCCCAGCCCGGCTCCCCGGCCCGAGTGGACCTGACCGTCCTGGCGAGTCCCCTGGAACGGTGGGAGCGGGTTGGGGAGGGGGGGACCTCCGACAGCCCCCGCTACGCCTTCTACCAGTCGCGTGGCCGCCCCCTCCTGATCCTCGACTGGTGGCGACCGGAGGGTCCGCCGCCGGCTGGCGCGGACGATGTGCGCCGGACCGTGGAAACGCAACAGACCCGGGACGGGGTGAGCGGGTTCGTGGAGACCTCCCTGGAGGGCACCACCCATCGGGGGCACGCCGCCTGGGTGCTGGAGGGGCTGCTCGACGGGGGGCGGGATCGCGTGCGGTATACCCTCTGGTACTGCGAGGTGACCGGCCGGGTCTTTCTGACCGAAGCGCGGATCTCCCTGGAGCTGGAGACCGAACAGACCTGGCTGGACGTCCTGACGGCAGCCGTCGGGACCCTCGCTTGTCACGGTCCCATCCGTCAACCGGAGCAGGTAACCGATCCCCCCCTGGAGACCCTGGTGCGCGCCGACGACCTGCATCTCGGGCTGCGCCTGCCCCGGGATTGGGCGTGGGGGGTGCTGGATGCGGATGTGACCGACCAGGCCGGCTCCCTCTGGGCGCTGCCGGCTGGACCGGTGGGGATGGTCCTGCTCCGACGGCGCGACGACCGGACCGGTGACCTGGCCGGGTTCGCCCGGGACTCACTGGAGATGCTGGCAGCGGTACTCACCCGAGCGGGGCGAACCGTCCAGGTTCTTCCCGAGCCCGTGCAGGTGGACCGTGGCGAGCTGCGGATCCGGGGGGAGTTCACCGTCCGGGACCCGGAGTGGGCCTGGATCGAGGGGACCTACAAGTTCCTGTTGACCGCCTTCACGGCCGTCGGGGAGCAGCATGTACTGCTGGTCTCCCGCCTGGCGGAGACCACAATCAACGGGATGCCGGTGGTGCCGGCACCCCGCTGGGATGTCGTCGAGCTGTTAATGTCGGGTGTCCGAAGGGCTTACCGCCCCTGAACGCCCGCTACCTGCTGTTCAGGGCCTTACGATACCGCCGGCCGCGCTGCTCTCCTTTACCGCGCTCCAGGTACCACCCAGCGCGTTCTGGGACAGAGTTGTGGAGCCCTGCCAGTTGCCCGTGACCCCGCCGTTGTTGTTGAAGGAGGCCTGGAAGGCCAGGTTGAAGGTCGCGTTAGCCGCCTGCCAGTTGCGGTTATTCGGATCCAAGTTGATGTCGTACTGGAGGTGGCTCTCGGTTGAGGCCAGGCTCGTGACTTGGCGCCCGTTCCGGGTCCCGGCAAAGATCACATGGTCTGTGTAAGCCGGATCCCCCCGCCAGGTGTAGGGAGCGCTGTCCATCACCGTGGCGGTCCCGGTGATCGTGCTGCCGCTGATGGTCAGGTGAATCTGGAGCCGGGGCATGGAGACGATGGTGCCGATATAGTTTCCGTCGATCACCAGGCTGGATCCCGGGCTGCTGCAGGTTGTCAATAGGGCGATGGCCGACAGGCCTACTATCCCGCGCATCACTCGACGCATGGACCCTCCACCAATCAGAAACGTGTCAGATGTCACTCACCGACTCGGGCATATCGGATTACTCGCCCGGTAAGATTAGGGTATCAGGCCGGGGTGATACAAGACCCGAGTTAATCGTCCCGGCGATCGTCCCGGATCTCTTCCAGGACCAGCAGGACGTCGGGGTAGTCCGCCTGGATCCGGTAAGAGTAGTCTACGTAACGCAGGATCCCGTCGGGATCGATCACGAACAGGCTTCGCTGGGCGAACCGACCCAGGGTGATCGGGACCCGGTAGGCACCGGTGGCCGGACGCCCCTGGAGGTCGCTCCCCATGGGATAGGAGGCCCCCACATGCCGGCTGAACTCCCGTAGCGTCTCCAGGCTGTCCAGACTGACGGCCACCACCACGGCATTGAGACCCAGAAACTTCTGGGCGTCGCCCGCGAAGAGCGAACATTCCTGGGTTCAGCCTCCGGTGAAGGCCTTGGGGAAGAAGGCGAGCACGACCGATCGCCCGGTGCTGGTGATCGCGCCGATGGAGACCGTGCCGCTCCCCGCCGGGATGGCCACGGTGCTCGGGATGTGGAAATCGGGGGCCCGTTCTCCCACTTTCAGGCTGTCACCGGGGGCGGAAGCGGCGCACCCCACCCCGATGAGTGGCAGCAGCAGCAGGAGGGCCAGGAACCCGGAAGAGAGCACATGGAGACTATGGGACAAGCGATACCTCCCTGGTCGATCGGTCTGTTCCTGGATGGGACGTCCGGTCAGGCGTCTTTCGTCCCGCGATCCAGCGCGGCCCAGAGACGGTCCCGGATCCGGTCGCGCTCCCCCGGGGCGGGAGGGAGGTAGGCCCGCTCGCGGATCAGCCGGATGGTGGCGCGGATCTCGCTCGCGCAGGCCCGGCAGTCGCTGCACCCGTCCAGGTGCCGTTCGAGGTGGGAGAGCAAGCGGGGTTCCAGCTCCCCGTCCAGGTAGGCGGAGAGATGTCCGACCAGTTCCCGGCAGGTCGGCCCTTCCGGGGGGATGGAGGGAGGCCCGTCTCTCTTCATCCCGCTCCCTCCTCCAGATAAGGCTGCAGGGCCGCCCGGACCGCCAGCCGGGCGCGGTGCAGCCGCGATTTGACCGCCGCTTCCGACAAGCCGGTCAGTCCGGCCGTCTCGGTGGTGCTGAAGAGTTCCACGTCCCGCAGCAGGAGCACGATGCGGTACTCGGGCGGGAGCCGGTCGATGGCCTCGTTCATCCGGGTGCTCAGCTCGTCGCGGAGCACGGATTCCAGGGGGACCTCGGGGCGGCCCGCCAGCCCCGGCCCGTGGATGATCGGCTGGAGCGCCTCCGGTGAGAGTTCCTCGACCGGCAGGTGGTGCCGCGGCTCCCCCGACCGCAACCGCCGTTTCTTGAGACAGTGTGAGGAGGCGATCTTGTAGAGCCAGTTGCGGAACGGCCCCTCTCCCCGGAACTCCCCCAGCCGCCGGAAGACGGTCAGGAAGCTCTCCTGGAAGACATCCTCCGCATCCTCCCGCTGCCCGCACATGTGCCGGGCGAACGCCAGGAGCCGGTCGCCGTATCCGTCCATGAGCCGGGCGAAGGCGTTGTGGTCCCCTGCCCGGGCGGCCTCGATGGTGGCCGCCAGGATATGCTCGGGATCGGGCTGCGCGACGACGGGATCGGGTACCATGGAGCTAACATGGTACCGTGGCCGGCGGCGGGCAACGGTGCCGTCAGGCGCCCGTGCCGACCTCGGAGAGAAGCCATTCGACCAGATGCTCGGTCGGGACGGCCCCTTCGATTGCTTCCTCCTCACCCAGCACGGTGCGCGGCACCCCCATCACCCGGTAGCGCCGGGCCAGATCGGGGAACTCGGTCGCTTCGACCATGTCGGCCCGGATGTGCTCGCTGGCCAGGGCCAGTTTATGGGCGGCCACCACGGCCTGCGGGCAATACGGGCAGGTCGGCGTCACGAAGACCTGCAGGTGCACCGGTCGGCCGATCCGGCCGACCTTCTCGAGCAGTTCGGGACTCAACTCGGGATCGTTCGCGCTGACCAGCCGGATCGTCTCCAGCAGGGTCCCGAACTCGTATCCGGAAGGGATCCCGAAGAACCGGATGCCCTGGTCCTGCTCCCCCTGCACCACCAGGGCCGGTGTCTTGTCGATGCCGTAGTGCTCGGCCACCTCACGGTCGCGGGCGATATTGCGCACTTCGAGGCGCAACCGGTCGCTCAGTCCGGCGATCTCCTCGAGCAGTTGCCGGGTCTCCTCGCAGTAGAGGCACTCCGGGCCACCGGTGAAGAGCAGCAGGGCGACCTCTCCGCTCAGCCCGGAGAGCATCTCGCGAACTTCCCCCCGGGTCTTCTCGTTCAGGAACGTCACCTCGTCCATCCTCCGGTCTGGGATCGTTCAGGTGCCATCTGGCGGTACAGAGCCCGATTGGGCTGAAACGATTCGGGGATTTCCGGCTCCTCAAGGGAAAGGGGCACGGTGGGGCGAAGGTACATCTGACCGGAGGGATGCGACGTGACGAAGCCGAGACCCCCCCTGAGGGGTGACCTGCTGGTGGAGGACCTGGTGGCCGCCTATCCCGAACTGATCGGGCCGCTGGCCAACCGGGGGGTCGTCTGCCTGGTCTGCGGAGAGCCGTACTGGGGGACACTCGAGGAACTGGCCGCGGCCAAGGGGATCACCGACATCGAGGGGCTGCTCCGCGACCTGACCGTCGACCTGGCCCAGGGACCGGTCTGACTCAGGACACTAGATTCCGCAGCCCGTAAGGAATCCCCAGCCAGCCACAGGAGACGCCCATGCGTATCGCCCTCGTCCAGCAGTCGGCCAGCGAGGATCGTCCGGAGAACGTCCGCCGGGGGCTGGCCGCCCTCGAGGAGGCGGCCCGGGCCGGAGCTCAGCTGGTCTGCTATCCCGAACTGGCCTTCGATCGCTTCTTCCCCCAGGTGCGACCCCAGGCCGATCCGGCCGGACTGGCCGAACCGGTGCCCGGTCCGATCACGGAGAGGTTCGCGGCCCGGGCCGCGGAGCTCGGCGTGGTGGTCGTGCTCAACCTCTACGAACGGACCCCCCACGGGGCCTTCGACGCCTCACCGGTCATCGACGCCGACGGGACGATCCTGGGCATCACCCGGATGATCCACATCACCCAGTACGAGCACTTCTACGAGCAGGACTACTACACCCCGGGAGACGCCGGTGCCCCGGTCTACGACACAGCGGTCGGCCGACTGGGGGTGGCCATCTGCTACGACCGGCACTTCCCGGAGTACATGCGCGCGCTCGCGCTTGGGGGCGCCGATCTGGTGGTGGTGCCGCAGGCGGGTTCGGTGGGGGAGTGGCCGGAGGGACTCTACGAGGCGGAACTGCAGGTGGCCGCCTTCCAGAACGGCTACTTCACCGCCCTCTGCAACCGGGTGGGACCCGAGCAGCACCTGGAGTTCGCGGGGGAGTCGTTCGTGTGCGGACCGGATGGTCGGGTCGTGGCCCGGGCTCCCGCCCGGCAGGAGATTATCCTCTATGCCGACCTCGACCTCTCGGAGACCGCCGCCTCGTACGCCCGGCGGCTCTTCCTGCGTCACCGCCGACCCGGACTCTACGCGGAGTGGCTCGCTCCCCTTCCCTGAGCGCGGCGCTCAGGCGTCCTGGGCGCGCAGGGCGGCGACCTCAGCCTCGATCATGTGGTCGGGGAACACCCCCCCTGCAGTGAGTGCGGAACGGTTGCGTTCCAGCGCCTCGGCCACCTCGGAGAAGCTCCGGGGGACGGCCTCGGCGTCCTGCCCGCGCCCCTTTATGCCTCCGGCCGCTGTCCGTTCCAGGAAGCCGTCGAGGTCGGGCATCTGCCGGCCCAGCAGCATCGCCTGGGCCACTCCTGCCAGCAGCAGATAGGGATGGGCGCTCCCGTCGGGGAGCCGGAACTCGATGGTCGGGGGCGTGACCACCCGTCCCGCTCCGGTCATGGCCTGGATCGGCAGGCGGATGAGGGCGTGCCGGTTGAAGCGTCCCCAGGTGACCGTGTTGGGGGCTTCTTTCCCCTGGGTGAGGCGGATGAAGGAACCGGCGGTGCGGTTACCGTAGACCATCAGGGCTCCGCCCAGCCGGGCGAGTCCCCCGATCAGCCAGCGTGCCTCCTCACCCAGCTTATCCCCATCCCGGCTCCCGCCCAGGTGCCGGCCGCCGCGGGTGGGGGAGAGGTGGAAGTGGAGTCCGCTGCCGGCGTGCCCCCGGCGTACGATCGGATCGAAACTGCAGCGCATCCCGCGGGCATGGGCCAGCTTACGCAGCACCCACTGGGTCAGCATGACCGCCTCGGCCGCCCGGGGGAGGGGGGCGAGCTGGAGCTCGATCTCGTGCTGTTCCCAGAGGATCCCATCCGCTTCGTTCGCCTCTATGTAGCCTACCTCGCTGTGGCCGTATTTGACCGCTACGCCTATTTCCCCCAGGATGCGCATGGCATCGCGCCGCACCTCCTCACCGAACACGAAGGGGCTGGTGGCGTGGTAACCGCGGTCGTCCGCACCGTAGATGTCGCGCTCGTCCGCCCGCTTCCCCAGGAAGTACTCGACCTCCCCGAGGGCGAGCAGCTCGACCCCGGTCTGCCGGCGCAGTCCGTCATCCGCCCGCCGGACGATCGTATCGGGAGATTCGGGCAGCGGATCGCCGTCCCGGCCCACGTGGCCGCACAGCACCGCCAGCGAGGGTTCGGGGGCGAAGGGGTCGAGGAAGGCGCCGGAGATCCTGGGACGGAGCACCACATCGGAGGCGTCGGCCCGGATCCCCGTCCCGCGGAAGAGACTGGAACCGTCGGCCCGCTCTCCCCCCTCGAGGATGTCGCGCAGGGCATCCTCGCTCAGAGGAGCGAAATCGAGGGCCTTCAGCCAGCCGTCCCCCCCCACGTGCAGCAGATTGATGCTCCGGATCCGTTCCCGCCGGGCGATCTCGACCAGGTCGTCGACCGTCCAGACCGAGGCGGGCTTGCCGATCAAGCGCTGCAGACGGCCGCCGGGAGAAGGGGGGAGTCCGCCGCCTGGGGTGGTGCGTTCCATGATGTCCCTCGTCGAAGGCGGCCGGGCCGCCGTCATCCCTCATGACAGACCTACAATCTGGGCAATATCCAGACGCTTGTCCAGAATCGGCGGTCGACCGGCGGGGGATGGGTCGGTGGGCGGAGAGGCGCGGCCGGCAGACGCCTAGGCAGACCCGCGCAGCGGGAAGGGGCCACCGGGCCGCTCCAGGTACCGGATCAGCAGGGCGAGGCCGGCCAGGGTGAGGGCGGCCAGCAGCAGGAAGATCAGCCACCCCCCCCGACGCCGTCCGAACTCCACCAGAGCCGCCTCACCGACGGCCCGGGCTTCCCCCGCCGCCTCCAGGCCGGGTCCCGTCGCAGTCTCCACACCGGCGAGGGTGAAGGTGTGCACCGCCGCCCGGCCGCGGACCAGGCCGTTCTCGGCCCGCCGGAGGACGAAGCGACCCTGCTCGACCATGATCCCCTTGCGCGTTCCGGCGGTGAGCAGGCTGTCGGCCTCGGTGATGGAGCGGTGGAGCCGTTCGAGTTCGGCCAGCATCGCCGCCGCCGATCCCATGCCCTCGTCCCCTTCGACGTGACAGGTCGAACAGGTCCCGTCGGGCGCCAGCATGAGGTCGGAAGTGGCTTCGATGGCGTGGTTGCTGTGGCAGCTCTCGCAGGCGGGCAGACCCATCTGGGCGAAGACCGGTCCGTGTGGAGAGGCCTGGAAATCCTCGGCGTTGGAGACATGACAGCGGCTGCAGACCGCGCTCACCGAGGAGATGCCCGGCGGCACGGCGCCATGGTTGCCGTGACAGTCGTTACAGGCCGGCGCCCCCATGTCCCCCTTCTCCAGCAGCGCGCTCCCGTGGACGCCCCGGTTGTAATCGGCGGGGATGGCCGGATCGAGCCCGGCCGGGCCGATCACGGCCGGATCGGCGTGACAGGAGCCGCAGGTGGCCGGGACGTTGCGGTGAGCGGTCGAGGATCGGGGATCCCGGGCGGAGAGGATGCGATGCCCCGCGTGACAGTCCGAGCACGAGGCCGCCGCCCGTGAGCCCGCGCGCACGGCCTGACCATGCTTGCTCGTCCAGTAGAGTCGCTCCTGGTCCACCCGGAGTTGGGGATCGTACCGGCGCATGTATTCCGGGTCGCTGTGGCAGCGTCCGCAGAAGGCGGGCATCCCGGCCCGGGTCGGCGCCCCACGGAAGCCACTCCCGGGACCCTTGGTCGTTCCGTAGTCGAACGATGCGATGTCCACCGGGGCCTGCGGGTCGCCGCCGTGACAGTCGACGCAGGAGAGTCCGGCCGCGGCGTGGGCACTGAGCTGGAAATCGTGGACCACCCCGGTCTCCGCCTCGCTCCCCCCCTCCAGGGCGCGGTGACAGCGGATGCAGTTCGGTTCCGTCTGGATACTCCCACCCGCCTGCCCGACCGCCACCGACGGAGTGGGGAGTACACCGCCGGCCCGCAGCAACAGCAGGAAGGCGCCCGTGATGACCGCGCGGTTCCTCAGGTCTCGTCTACCGGTTGGCACGGCTCCCCCTTTGCGCTCAGACATGATGGAAGAATTTGGCCCAGATTGTCAGCACCACGCATACCACCAGCAAACCGACCCCTCCCCAGTGGATGGCCGGACTGGGGCGCTTCAGGGCGGCGTCGCGGTCGAGCCAGGGCACCAGCGCCCAGGTCACCCCCAGCACGCCGACCAGGACGAAGAGGAGGAGCCGGCCGTCCAGGCCGAGGAGGGTGGAGGGCATCAGCCGCAGGGCCTGGAAGAGGAAGAGGAAGTACCACTCCGGTTCGATCCCGGAGGGTGCCGGTGCGATCGGGTCGGCCTTGAGCCCCAGCTCCCAGGGGAAGTAGAGCGAAAAGGTTCCGAGCACTCCCAGTACGGCGAGCCAGACCATCAGGTCTCTCAGCAGGAAGTTGGGGAAGAAGGGCATCTGGCGCGGCGAGGGTCCATGCAGGGGCTCGCTCATGCCCTGCCTCTGGACGAACAGGAGATGGAGGGCGATCAGCAGGGTCGTGAGGGCGGGGAGGAGCGCCACATGGAAACCGAACATCCGGGTGAGGGTCGCTCCCGTGACGTGTTCGCCCCCCCGTACCATCCTCAGGAGCGACTGTCCCACGACCGGTACGATCCCGAGCAGTTCGGTCCCCACCTTGGTCGCGAAGAAGGCGAGCTGGTTCCAGGGGAGCAGGTAGCCGGTGAAGCCGAAGGCCAGGAAGAGGACCAGCAGGACCAGCCCGCTGACCCAGGTCAGTTCCCGCGGCCGGCGGTACGCCTTGAGGAAGAAGACACTGAACATGTGGAGTGCGGCGAAGGCGACCAGGAGGTTGGCCGACCAGGAATGGACGCTGCGGACCAGCCAGCCGAAAGGGACCTCGGAGACGATGTACTGGACGCTCTCGTAGGCGGATGCCTCGGTCGGCCGGTAGTAGAGCAGCAGCAGGATGCCGGTGGTCACCTGGACCAGGAAGAGGAAGAGGGTGATCCCGCCCATGTAGTACCAGACGGTGTGCCGCATCGGCACCGTCTTGTGCTGGACGAAATCGCCGATGTCACTCAACCGGTACCGCTCGTCCAGCCAGTCGATGAGACGCTTGAACGCGGGCATCATCAGCTCCCCCGGCTGACCAGGAGGTCGTCGTCCCGGATCTGCACGATCAGTCGGGTGAGCGGGCGGGGGGGTGGTCCCTGGACGTTCTTCCCGGAGAGGTCGAACCGCCCGTCGTGGCAGGCACAGTGGATCTGGTGGAGGTCGGAGCGGTACTCGACCGTGCACCCCAGGTGGGTACAGGTGCCCAGGAAGGCCCGGAAATCCCCTTCCGGGGTCCGCAGCAGGAGCGCGGGTTCCCCCCCGAAGGAGAAGAGCCGGCCGGAATCGGGTGGGAACTGGGACGCCTGCCCCGCCACCACGGCCTCCTCGGCGACGCGCACGCTGCGCGGCGGGAAGATGAACCGCCAGATGGGGTAGATGACGGAGAGGGAGAGGCCGACCACGCCGGTCCCCAGCAGGGCGGCGAGGAACCCCCGCCGCCCGGTCTCGTCCTGTTCCTGCTTAGGTACGGACATCGGTCAGGAACCTCCGGAGCCGGGTGTAGAAGACGGAGATCAGAACAGTCACCAGCCCGAGCCCGAGGAAGGCCACGATCCGCAGCCCGGGGCTCTGTCCGGCGACGTCCACCAGCAGGCTCTGCAGAGAGAGCCAGAGATAGGCCCAGGGCAGACCGGTGGCTCCGAAGATGGCCACGGAGAGCGCCAGGAAGCCGGTGGCGGCATAGAGGCCGGGGGCGAGGTGGGTCCGGGTCCGGATCCACTGCCCACTGGCCAGGCCGAGCAGCAGGGCGGCGGCACTGGCGAAGACGGTCTCATAGCCGGCGGCGAAGTGCCCGGCGGCGCAGAGCGCCAGCAGGACGATGCCTCCGAAGAGGTTGAAGAGCACCAGGGAGATCGCGCGCATCTCCCTGGAGGATTCTCGCTTAAAGAAGAAGGTGGGCCAGGTGTAGACCGCCACCAGGGCCAGGATATAAAGGAGTGTAACGGCCCCCGAGCGGACCGGGTCGAGCGGGTGTCCCAGGAGCGGGTTACCCGCCAGCCAGGTGAGCAGGGCGAGGTAACTGAGGGGCACCTGGACCAGCAGCACGTTCCACCAGCCCCGACGGCGGGCCAGATAGACCGCGGCCGCGGAGTTGAGCAGGATCAGCAGGAGTGTCGGGTGCACCGAGTCGGCGAACAGGGCGGTGAGCAGGCCGAGCGTCAGCGCGATCCCGCCGATCAGCGGGGCCGACCGGCGGACCGCCTGGAAGAGCAGGAATCCCTGTACGACCACCAGCACCGCGACCGCCAGGATGAGGCTGCCGAGCAATGGAGCGGGGGTGAAGAAGTGCAGCCGCACCGTCGTGAAGTAGAGAAGCAGCCCGCTGTCGTAGATCAGCAGCTGGGCGGTGGCGGGATAACTCCTCAGGAGCAGACGGTGCCCCAGGTAGAGCCCGACCGCGGCCCCATAGCCGAGGGTGGCCGCGAGCATCGCCGAGCCGGTCCCGAAGAGGTGGGAGACGGCGAATATGAGGCCGAGCAGTCCGATGGCGCTGCCCAGCCAGCCCAGACCGTATTCACCGACCTGCTGTTCGAAGCTGGTGGAGGGTGCGGCCGGGCCGGGAGCGGACGCAGTCACCCCGGTGGCCGGATGCGTCGACACCTCGAGGGGGGCCAGACCGAGATGGGCCTCGATGCGGGCGATCCGGGCTTCGAGGTCCGCGGGCCCGTCCGGGAGACGCCCGCTCGTCTCCGGGTCGGGGGCGGATGTCTGGGACATGGACCTCCACCTCCAGGGTGGTGTCGGGTAGGAGCCGGATGGGCAGACCCGCCTATCCTAATTCGGTGGGGGGACGGGGAAAAGGGATAGTCGGGGCGAATCAGGGATATTTCGGAGTCCTTAGTATGAATTTGGTCCGCCTGCGCACGCTCACCGGTGGCCGGTCACCTCGCTCCCGGGTGGTCTCCGGCCCCACTCCAGGGTTGCGGGAGTGCTCCCGGCGGGACAGGTTGAGGACCGGGAAGCGGATCCGACGGGGAGGGAACATCATGGGCCAGAGCGTGCTGGAGACCATCCGCGAACGCCGGAGCATCCGGGCCTATCGGGACCGGCCGGTCGCGCCGGAGCAGATGGATATCCTTACGCAGGCCCTCATCTGGGCCCCCAGTGCCGGGAACTTCCAGTGCCGCCGGTTCTTCTTCATCCGCTCCCCGGAGCTTATCCGCAGCGTCGCAAAGGCGTGCTTCGACCACGCCTGGATCGCCCAGGCCCCGCTGGTGGTCGTCTGTTGCCGGGACGACGGGATCGATGAGCACTACGGGCCGGGGAGTGCCCGTTTCGCCATCCAGGACGTCTCCGCCTCGATCCAGAACCTGCTCCTGGCCGCGCACGAGGAGGGATTGGGGAGCTGCTGGGTCTGCGCCTTCGATGAAGCGGGGCTGGAGAGGCTGCTCGGTCTTCCAACGCACCTGCATCCGGTGGCTTTGGTCACGGTGGGATATCCGGACGAGGATCCCCCCGTTCCCGACCGGGTCGGTCCCGATGAGGCGATCACCTGGCTGGATTGAGGGGAACCGACGCGCCGGGGCCCGGCCTCAGATGACCGGGTTCGAGACCTTCCCCTGTCCGGGGATCTCCACCTCCACGACATCGCCGCGCACCAGGGGCCCGACTCCTTCCGGGCTGCCGGTCAGCAGCACATCCCCCGGCTCGAGCGTCATCACCCGGGAGATGTAGGCGAGCAGGTAGGGGATGGAGAAGTGCATCTCGGCCGCCCGGCCGTGCTGGCGCACCTGACCATTGACCCGGCAGACCACCTCCAGCTCCTCGAGCGAGAACCCGGGGGGGACCGGGCTGGCCGGTCCGAGCGGGCAGAAGGTGTCGCAGCCCTTGGCCCTCGTCCATTGCGCATCCTGGCGCTGCAGGTCGCGGGCGGTCACGTCGTTGGCCGCCACCACCGCGGCCACCGCCGCGCGGGCCTGGGCTTCATCCGCATCCTTCAGCTCTCTCCCCAGCACGATCCCGATCTCCCCCTCGTGCTCCACCCGCTCGGAGAAGGGCGGGAGCACGATCGGCTCCCCGTCGGCGATGACCGAGGAAGGGGGCTTGAGGAAGAGGAGCGGTTCGGCGGGGAGCTCGTTGCCAAGCTCCCGCGCATGAGCCAGGTAGTTACGGCCGACACAGACAATCTTGCCGGGACGGGTCATTTCAGTAGTTCGAGACCGATGACCTGACGCTGGATCTGGTTCGTCCCCTCGTAGATCTGGGTGATCTTGGCGTCCCGCATGAACTTCTCGACCGGGTAATCCTTCATGTAACCGTACCCCCCGAGCAGCTGGACAGCGTCGGTGGTCACCTGCATGGCCATGTCCGAGGCGAACAGCTTGGCCATGGCCGACTCCTTGGAGATCTCCTTGGCTCCCGCATCCACCATCCGTGCGGTCGCATAGACCAGTGCCCGGGCGGCCTCGATCTGGGTGGCCATGTCGGCCAGCATGAACTGGATGGCCTGGAACTGGGAGATCGTCTTACCGAACTGCCGGCGGTGCTTGGTGTATTCCAGTGCCTCGTCGAAGGCGCCCTGGGCGAGCCCGACCGCCTGGGCCCCCACGCCGGGGCGGGTCTGGTCGAAGGTCTTCATCGTGATGATGAAGCCCATCCCCTTCTTGCTGAGAAGGTTCTCCTTGGGGACCTTCACTTCGTTGAAGATCAGTTCGGTCGTCTTGGAAGCCCGGATACCCATCTTGTTCTCCACCTTGCCGAACTCGAATCCCGGTGTCCCCTTCTCGACGATGAAGGCCGAGACGCCCCGGGCCCCCCTCTTCGGATCGGTCACCGCGATGACCGAATAGATATCCGCCACCCCACCGTTGGTGATGAACTGCTTGGTCCCGGTCAGCAGATAGCCGTCGTCGGTTTCGACCGCGCGGGTCTTGACCCCGGAGGCGTCGGAACCCGCACCGGGTTCGGTCAGGGCGAAGGCGGCATAGGAGGATCCATCGGCGATCCGTGAGAGGTACTTCTGCTTCTGCTCCTCGTTGCCGTAGAGCACGATGGGCATGGCTGCCAGGGCGTTCGCCGAATAGGTGGCGGCCACTCCGGCGCAGGCGCGGGAGAGTTCCTCGGTCACGAGGCAGATCTCGACGCAGCCGCCACCCAGACCGCCGTAGGCCTCGGGGATGAACACCCGGAGCAGGTCAACTTTGGCGATCTCCTTCATAATCTGTTCGGGAAAGAGGTTCTTCTCGTCCAGTTCGGCCCGGACGGGTTTGACCTTTTCCTCGGCGATCGTCCGCGTCAGGTCGCGGATCACCTGCTGTTCTTCGGTGAAGAAATAGTCCATTGCTATACCCTTGCTATTGCTATTGCCGTGATCCGGTCCCCGGACCGATCGACCGATGCTCCGGGGTGCCGCGCTCTCCCTGACAACCTGGGGAGTATACTCGAATCGAAGAGAAAACCACCCCTGAACCTCATGCCGCGGGCAGGGGAATGAGAAGCCCCCGGAGTGGGATCTCCGGGGGCCGTCGAGGGGCGCTCACACGCCCGATGCCGCTGCCGCGCTCAGTCGAGCGGCGGGATCGCCTTGAGCGTGAACTCCATCGTATAGCCCATGGCCACCTTGATCGCCTTGTCGCGCTGCTTGGCCGGCTTGTACTTCCACTGCATGATCGCCTTGATGGCGGCATCCTCGAAGATGCCCGCCGGCGAAGCGAATACCACGTCGGCCTTGATGACGTTCCCCTCCTCGTCGATGACGATCTGCAGGAGCACCTTCCCCTCCACACCGGCCTTGCGGGCGATGGAGGGATAGTCCGGCTTCACCTGGGTCGACCGGATCAGTTCCGGGGCTTCCTCCCAGGCCATGAAGACCGGTGACTCCTCCTTGCGCTGCCGGGCCCCGGGCGGGGGGGGCGGCGGAGGGGGCGGGGCGTCCAGGTCGAGCTCGGTGTCCATGATCGTCACGTCTTCGGGGATGTCCTCCGATTCGGTGGCGATCGGGATCTGCGGCCGCTGCGGCGGCGGCGGCTTCTTCAACTGGACCGTCTCCGGGATGTCCTCAAGCGCGATCATCTCGAAGGTGTGGTCGACTTCGACCGCCCGGACCTCGAACGACTGGTAGGTCAGGAAGGTCATCGTGATCAGACCGAGGCTGAGGGCGAGCGACTGCTCGAAGACCGTGGAGGCCTGGAGCTTGAGGTCGTGCCGCGGGTTGCGCCAGCCGGATGCCATGCCGGTCCACCTCCGTTCCTGGTTCTCATGAGGGCCGATTGCCCCGGACACCCATCAAAGTAACAGGCCCGGGGGCGGGAATCCAGTCCCGCCTGCCCCGATCGTACGACGTCCGTCACCGCGGGTCCGTTTAGTAGCCTTCCGCCAGCCCCCCCCCGCGCGGGTCAGCGCCCCCCTGGAAGCGCACCGGCCTCCCTTCGGCGTCACGCTCGATGGTCAATCCGTGGGCGTTGCCCAGGCCGCCCACGGCCCGCACCCGGTGCCCGGCCCGCTCCAGCTGTGCCCGCACGTCGGCCGGGATGGTCCGCTCCACGGCCAGGATGTCGGGTTCGATGAAACTGATGCGGGGGGCGGTGAGGGCCGCCTGAATATCCATCCCGAAGTCGATCAGGTTCATCACAATCTGGGGGACGGTCTGGCCGATCGTGTGACCGCCCGGGGTGCCCAGAGCCGCCCAGGGTAGCCCCTCCCGTACCACGATGACCGGGACGTCACCGGAGAGTTTGTGCCGACCCGGGAAGGCGTCCATGGGATTGCCGGCCGGTTCGAAAGTGCAGTAGGCGAGCGAGTTGTTCAGCCAGATACCCGTACCCTCGGCCATGATCCGGCTGCCGAAGGCGTTCCCCAGGGTCTGGGTGGCGGTGACCACGTTCCCCCAGCGGTCGGCGACCACGAAGTGGGTGGTGTGCGCACCGGGGGGGATGGATCCGAAGGGGTAGACGAACGGCTCGGCCCGCTCCGGATCGATCGCGGCGGTCTGCTCCCGCCAGTACTCGGGGGAGAGGAGCCGCTCGAGCGGCACCGGCATGACCTCCGGGTCGCTGGCCCAGCGGAGCCGGTCGGCGAAGGCCTTCTTGGTGACCTCGGCGTACCGGTGGAGGTAGGCCGCGCTGTTGTGGCCGAGCGCGGGGCCGTCGAAGCAGGCCATCATCCCCAGCCGCTCGAGGGCCGGGAAGCTGTTGGCCGGCGGCGCAGCGGTATAGACCCGGTGGCCCCGGTAGTCGATAGCGATCGGTTGGTACCACTCCGCCTCGTTCTCCTGCAGGTCGGCCAGGCGGAGGAACCCGCCGGAGGCGCGCATGGCCTCGTCCACCGCCACCCCCAGCGGACCGCCGTGGAGGGCCCCGGCCCCCTGCCGGGCGATCAGCCGGAGGGAACGGGCGAGGTCGTGCTGGACCAGCAAGGCGCCGGCGGGGAGCGGCCGGTCCCCCGATCCGTAGAAGGCGCGTGGATAGGGGGAGAAGTCCGACCAGGCTCCCTCGATGAGCCGGGCCAGCCCCTCATCCACCGCGAAGCCCTCCTCGGCCAGCCGGATGGCCGGCTCCAGGAGGCGGGCCCAGTCCAGCTCCCCAAAGCCGAGCCAGAGCGCCTCCCAGGCGTTGGCGTTGCCCGGGGTCGAGACGGCTTTCGGTCCGGTCCGGTTAGCCTCCCAGCCGGGGGTGGGGGGACGGTAGGCGGCCGGGTCCACCGCGCGGGGGATGCGGCCGCTGGCGTTGAGGAAACGGGCCTGCCCTTCGGCGGCGTCCCAGACCAGGATGGTACCGTACCCCCCCAGCCCCGACATGGCCGGTTCCACCACGTTCAGTACTGCGGCTACGGCGACCGCCGCGTCGAAGGCGTTCCCGCCGGCTCTGAGCACCTCGAGACCGGCCCGGGTGGCCAGGGGGTGGGCGCTCGAGACCATGCCGGAATGCCCCACGGCCGGGGGGGGTGCCTGGAGGTCGGCCCCTGAGCGGTCGGTCCACCAGGCGGCCAGCAGCAAGGTGGCGATGAAGAGGGGGACGGCGATGCGGGCGGTTCTCCGGAGCCCGGTCATGGGCACCTCCGGTGGAGCGTCCGGCGCGGGCGGGATCAGACCCGGCCGGCGGTCGTGTTCTCGAGGCGGATGAGGTCCTCCTCTGAGTCGATATCGACGGCCGCTTCAGGAGCGTCGACCTCGGCCGTCTGGTCCCGGTTGGCGAGGATGATCTCCTTGGCTCCCTGGTCCCCCTTCAGACTGAGCAGGGTGGAGAAGAAGGGGGAGGCGAAGAGGGCGGGGATGCCCAGGGTATCCTCATAGCGGCTGGCGGCGATCGGCCGTCCCGTGCGCAGCCAGGCCTCGATGAGTCGCTCCAGGGTCTGGGTGGTGACCAGCGGCTGGTCGGCGGTCATGAAGAGGGCGGCGTCGAGAAAGGCGACCGAGTCGAGAGCGGTCTTCAGGCCGACCCGGATGGAGGAGGAGATACCGCTGTCCCAGCGTGGGTTGCTCGTATACACGACGTGATAGTCGGCCAGCTTCCAGAAGATCTTACGCGCATTGGCTCCCACGACCACGAAGACCGGACGATGGGGGGTGCCGGTCGCCGCCTCCACCGCCCGGGCGATCAGCGGTGCATCCTGGTAGTAGAGGAGCTGTTTCGGTCTCCCGAAGCGGGTGGCGTCCCCGGCGGCCAGGATGATGACGGCGATCCGTCGATCGGTGGCGCGCGGCGGCGGGTTCTGGTTCATCGTGCTCAGGCCTTCCATCGTCGGTTCACGGATGTGGCATTATATCGTCACCGTTGAAGCGGACGGCAAGCGGTTCGAGACCCCCTCACTCCTCACAAGGCGCGGCGAACGGCTCCAGACCGAGTGCGGACAACCGTTCTCCGATCACTCCGGCTCCTTCATACTCCAAGGCCAGGAAGAGGATGTCACCCCGGCGGGGTTCCCAAGTCCCGTCCCAGGGGTATGCACGACCCCCCCGTCGCCAGGCCAGCGGCAGCAGTTCGGATGAGGGCTCCGCTCCGACCCCCCGGATCGTCTCGCGCTCCCCCTTCCCCTCCCAGATGCGGGCGTCCAGCAAAGCTTCCCCCCGATCGAACCGTGTGCTCCATAATTCCAGGTCGCGGGCCTGGCCGAACAGCACCGACGCCCCGTTCTCCGCCACCATTTCCGGTGTTATCCGGCTCTCCCCCTCGCGCAGAGCCACCCAGGCGCTCGGGATCTTGTACTCCGTGCGGGCGGTGGCGGCGTAGAGCAGGTTCATCTCCTCGTTGATGGTCACTCCGATGCAGCCGGCACGGGTGTCGAGTTCGGCCAGCTGGAGGGAGCGCTCCTCCAGAGCATTGCCGAAGATGACGCGGAAACCGTCCTCCTCGGCCTGGTGGGAGGCGTGCGGGTTGGCGTCCAGGAAGAGCACTTTGGTATCCGCGCAGCGCAGCGCCCGGCCCAGGGCCAGACCCAGCCCGCTCGCTCCGAGGATGACGTACCCCTTCCCCTCGCCGCGACGCAGCCCGAGCAGGGCGGCCACCGTTCCCCCGGTGAGGCCCTGAATCAGGACCGTGGCGGCGATGAGCAGGAAGACGAGCGCCCGCAACTGGTGCCCGCCGGGCAGTCCCGCCTGGGCGAGTTCCTCGGCGAAGAGGGAGGCGACCGCGGCGGCCACGATGCCCCGCGGAGCGACCCAGGAGAGGAAGATCCGCTCCCTCAGAGTGAGCTGTGAACCGCGGGTGGAGACGGCCACGTTGAGCGGGCGGACCACGAACATGAGCGCGGCCACGGTCAGGATCCCACCGCGGCCCAGGCTGCGGAGCTCGCTCAACCGCACGTCGGCTGCCAGGAGTACGAAGAGCAGGCCGATCAGCAGGATGGTCAACTGCTCCTTGAACTCCCGGAGATCGGGGAGGGCCCGCGTTGGGAGGTTCCCGACGACCAGGCCGGCCACGGTGACGGCCGCGATACCGCTCTCAGGGAAGAGGGCGTGGGAGGCCTGGTAGAGGACGAGCACCATCGAGAGGGTGAAGATGTTCTCCATCCCTTCGGGGACCAGCCGCCGGAACCGCAGCAGGGTCGCGATCAGCCAGCCGCCGGCTGCCCCCGCCGCGACCCCGAAACCGATCTTACCGGCCAGGCCGAGCAGCAGGGTGCGCAGGGTGTCGGCGGGGTTGAGCACCAGGCTCAGGGAGATCACCGCCAGGGTGGCTCCAATGGCATCGATGAAGACCCCCTCGGCTTCCAGCACGGTCTTCACCGAGTTCTTCACCTTGATCCGGCGAAGGAGAGGCTGGATGACGGTGGGACCGGTCACGATGACCAGACTGCCGAAAAGCAATGAGAGCGACCACTCCCAGCCTAGGAGTAAGCGGGCGGAGAGCGCTCCCCCGGCAGCCGTCACCAGCACCCCCTCCGTGAGCAGGCGCCGGATGGGGAGGGACTGCCGGCGGAGCCGGGCCAGCTCGAGGCCCATCCCCCCCTCGAAGAGGATGATGGAAACTGCCATCCCGACCAGTAAGCTCAATGATGAGCCTAGCGTGTCGGGTCGCACCACATTCAGGATGTCGGGGCCCAGCAGGGCCCCGGCTCCCAGCAGCAGGATGATGCCGGGCACACGCAGGTGACGGGCGAGCGATTGCGTCACCACACCTGCCGCCAGGGCCACCGTAATGGTCAGGGCGGCTGTTGTCGCGGGATCGTGCGTCATCCACCACTCCCCGCAGACCATGAAGACCGGGAGATCCGGGGCCGGCCCGTAACCATCACTTCGACGGCTTCCGGCGGCTGGGGTTTCCCTCCCGGTGGTAGGGGTGGCCGGCCAGCAGGCTGCGCGCCCGGTAGATCTGCTCGACCAGTACCAGACGGGCCAGTTCGTGCGGCAGGGTCAGCCGGGAGAGGGCGAGCAGGCCGTCTGAGCGCTCCCGCACCGCCGGAGCGACCCCCTCCGGTCCTCCCAGCACGAAGAGGAGGCGCCCCGATCCCCCCCGGGCGTCCTGTTGCTCGAGCAGACGGGCGAATCCGGCCGTGGTGAACTCCTCTCCCCGCTCGTCGCACACGATCACCCGGTCGGCGGTCCCGATCGCCGCCAGCAGGCGTTCCCCCTCACGGGCAACGGTCGCGTCGGCTCCACCCCCCCGCCCCGGGGGGATCTCGCGCACTTCGAGCGGGGCGAAGCGGGCCGCCCGGCGCACGTACTCGGCCACCGCCCCCGCCAGGGGATGGGTGCCGATGCGGCCGACCGCCAGGATGACCGTCTTCATCTCCACGCTCCCGTCCGCGGGCGAGGGTTGCGGACTCCCCGGCCCGCATGCAATCTATCCCGGCGGGAGAGGTGCGCCAAGGGGAGCCGACCTCGGGCGGAGCCGGGATTCGGCGGGTGCCGGTGGACAGGCCGGCGGGGGTATCCCATTATCCCAGCGCACGACCTCTCACCGGGAGAACGTCGTACCATGAGACATCGCTTCATCACCGCCTCGATCCTGGCCCTGCCGCTGGTGGTGGGGTGCGGGGGAGGGGAGGGTCCGCCGCCGGCCGGACTCCCGGTAGCCGTCAGCATCCCCCCCCAGGTGTGGCTGGTGGAACGCATCGGCGGGGCCCGGGTGAGCGTGCTCCCGATCCTTTCCCCCGGGGACAGCCCGCATACCTATCAGCCCACCGACGCCCAGATCAGCCGCATCCTGCAGACCCGGCTTTACCTCCGTATGGGGGTCGCCTTCGAAGAAGGCCCCTGGTTCGCGGCCATCCGCTCGGCCGGCCGGCCGGTCATCGTCGACCAGCGGGCGGGGGTCCCGCTGCGGGCCATGGTGGAGCACCACCACGAGCCGGGGGAGCCCGAGGGTGCCCATAGCGAGGGGGGGGAGGGGCTCGATCCCCATATCTGGCTTTCCCCCCGGTTGCTCAAGATCCAGGCCGCCACCATCGCCCGGGCCCTGGCCGAAACCGACCCTGATCACGCTGCCGAGTACCGCGCCAACCTGGAGGTGGTGCTGGGAGACCTGGACGAACTCGACGCCCGGTTGACCGAACGGCTCGCGCCCGCCCGGGGGCGCACCTTCCTGGTCTTCCATCCCGCCTGGGGCTACTTCGCCGCCGATTACGGACTGGTCCAGGAAGCGATCGAGATCGAAGGGAAGGAGCCGAGCGACAGCGAACTGACGGCCATCCAACGGCTCGCCCGCGAGCGGGGGATCGGGGTGATCTTCGTCCAGCCCCAGATCGCCGGGCTCTCGGCCCAGGCGGTCGCCCGGGCCATCGGGGCCCGGCTGGAGACCCTCGATCCGATGGACCGCGACCTCCCCGCTAATCTGCTGCGCGCGGCCGCAGCGATCGCGGAGGCAAGCCGATGAATGGGCGGGCCCCGGCGGTGGAACTGCGGAACGTGACCTTCCGCTACCCGGGAGGGGAGACCCTGCCGGCCGTCATCGATGATGTCACTTTGAGGGTCGAGGCCGATGACTATCTGGGATTGATTGGTCCCAACGGGGGAGGGAAGACCACCCTGCTGCGGATCATGCTGGGTCTGCTCCGGCCCCAGCGCGGCACGGTCACCGTACTGGGCGGTACTCCTCTCCAGGTGCGGTCGCGGATCGGATACGTGCCCCAGCATGCCCAGATCGACACCAGTGTCCCGGCCAGCGTCCTCGACGTGGTGCTGATGGGCCGGCTGGGCCATTCCCCGTGGGGGGTGCGCTTCAGTGGGGAGGACACCGACCGGGCCCGGGCGGCCCTGGAACTGGCCGGCGTCCAGGGACTGGCCGAGCGCCCGCTCGCCTCCCTCTCCGGAGGGCAGCGCCAGCGGGTGTTGATAGCCCGGGCGCTCGTCTCCGAAGCCGAGATCCTGCTGCTCGACGAGCCGATGGCGGGAGTGGACGCGCCCATGGAACAGAGCCTGCACGAGCTGCTGGAGCGGCTCAACGAACAGCTCCCCATCGTCATCGTCAGCCACGACGTGGCCTTCGTCGACTCGGGGCTCAAGCACGTCGCCTGCATCAACCGCCGGCTGGTCTGCCACGGCGCCTCCGAGATCACTGCCGAGATGATCAGCGCGGCCTACAGCGACCATGACCACCTGAAGATCGTGCAGCACCAGCAGGAGTGTCCGACCCGCGAGGAGCCCCATCCATGATCGCGTTCTTCCGCGACATGGCGGTCAACCCGCTCCTGCTGTCCGGTCTGGTGGCGGGGGTGCTGGCCGCGGTCGCCTGCGGGGTGATCGGACCCTTCGTCATCACGCGGCGGATCACCTTCCTGGCCGGCGCGGTGGCCCACATGGCGGTGGGGGGTATCGGCGTGTCCATCTTCCTGCGCTACTACCTCCCGGGGATCTTCGGCTGGCTCGACCCCTTCTATGGAGCGGTGGCGGTCGCCGTGGCCGGGGCGCTCTCGGTGGGGATCGCCCATCACCGGGTCAAGGAACGGATCGACACCCTGATCGGGGCGATGTGGGCCATCGGGATGGCGGTCGGCATCCTCCTGGTGAAGTTCACCCCCGGGTACCAGGTCGAGCTGATGAGCTACCTGTTCGGCAACATCGCCGTGGTCCAGCCGATCCACGTGGTGCGCCTGCTGGTCATCGACCTGGTGATCCTGGCCGTGGGGGCGCGCTACTACAAGCGACTGGTGGCGGTGAGCCTGGACGAGGAGTATGCCGGGCTGCAGGGAGTGGATCCGCTCGGCACCAACCTGCTCCTGCTGGTCCTGGTCGCCCTGACCGTGGTTAGCCTGATGCAGGTGGTCGGCCTGATCCTGGTGCTGGCCCTGATCACACTGCCGGCCGCCACCGCCGGCCACTACGCCCGCCGGCTGGGGAGCATGATGCTGCTGGCCACCGGGATCGCCGTGGTGACCGCCACCTTGCCGCGCATCGCGGTCTACGGGACCGGGATCTCCCCCGAGTCGGCCATCGTCCTGACCGCCGGTTTCATTTATCTGGTCTCGGTGCTCATTCGGGAACTCGGGACCGTCCTGCGGCGTTGAAGCGGATACCGGGGGAACGACGATTCCGGATGACAGCCTTCGGGATTGCTGACAAAATAACTTGACCTGTCCAAAGGCAGGACGCGGCGGGGGAGCCTGTACCGGAACGGCAGCCTCCGTCGGTAGGAACCGAATCGGGGAGCGCTTCCATGTCCAGACTAGTCCGGCAATACCTTCTGCCACCCCTTCTGCTCGCCCTGCTCATCGCCGCCGCCGGCTGCGCCGCGAACAAGGAGATGCAGGCCACCATCGACCAGAACCAGGCCCGCATCACCGAACTGGAAGGGCGGATCACCCAGCTCCAGACCGATCTGAGCAGTTCCCAGACGGCGCTTGAGCGCGCTCAGGGGGAGCGGGACCAGCTCAGCGTCACCATCAACGAGTTGCGGGGGCAGATCAGCGCCCTCGAGGCCGACAAGACCCGCCTGACCGGCGAGCTGGCCGCCCAGATGGACAGCACGGCCGCGGCGCGTACTCAGGTGACCGACCTGGAGGGTCAGATCCGTACGCTGCGCAGCCGGCTCGCCCAGCGGCAGAACCGGATCACCGAGCTGGAGGCCCAGATCGCCCAGCTCCAGCAGAACATCACTACCCTGAACGACACCATCGATGGGCTGCGCCGGAAGATCACGGCTCTGACCGGGGAGAAGGACGCCCTGCAGGTCCAGATGGACCAGGCCATCGCCGCCAAGGACAGCACCATCAACCTGCTCACCATCCTCCTGGTGGTGGCGGTGGTGGCGGCCCTCGGGGCGGGCGTCTTCGCCTTCCTGGGAGCCCGCAAGAAGGCCTGAACCGGGGTGGGAATCGGCCAGGATCGTCAAGCGGCGGCCGATCGGCCGCCGCTCTGCGTTCATCTCCTCTCCGGGAGAAGTGTCCGCCCCGCGCTCGGCTTATCCTCCCTTCCCGCCTGCGGCGCAACCCCCCTGTCGACGGGCGCGTACCAGCTAGTGTCCTGACTCGGGACACTGGTGTCCTGATTCAGAAGAACGGCGGTCCGACCGAAACCCCCACGGAGGTTGTCTCATGAAACGTCTTCTCCCCCTGGCCGGCGTGCTGGCGCTGGCCCTCCCCCTGACCGCGCTCGCCCAATCGGATGAGGGATCCCAGCGTTCCGGCCCCGGCCTCTCCTTGACCGTCAACAGCTGGGGGCTGGCCCTGGGGAACGTCCCCCGGGTCAACGGCGTGCGCATCAACTGGCGGGACCGGTATCTGGAAGAGGTCAACGGACTCAACATCACCCTGTGGCATCCGATCGATCTGCCGAAGGATGCCCCGGGGGGCACCGTCAACGGGATCTCCCTGGGGCTCTTCGCCCCGGCGGCGAACCGGCTGAACGGGATCAACATCGGCGGGGTGGCCGTACTCGCCCGGGATCGACTGTGGGGGGTCAACCTGGGCGGACTGGCTGCCGTTTCGGAAGGTACGATCACCGGCCTGAACTTCGGCACGCTCGCCGTAGTGGGGGGGCAGAGCGTGACCGGTATCTCGCTGGGAGGGCTGGCCGTGGTCAGCGAGGGTCCCATGCTGGGACTCAATGTGGGGGGGCTGGCCGTGGTCAGCGAGAAGGGTCTCACCGGCGTGAGTGTGGGTCCTCTCGGGGCGGTCGTCGCCCAGGGGCCGATCCGGGGATTCCAGTTCGGTGGGCTGGCGGTGGTGAGTGAACGGGAACTGTGGGGATTCCAGGCCGCCGGGCTGGTGACGGTGACGGCGGGTGAGGTGACCGGGGTCAGCCTGGCCGGACTGGCCGTGGTCGGGGAGGACCGGATCACCGGACTCTCGATCGGCGGGCTGGCCGTCGTTTCCGCGGGACCGGTCCGATGGCTGCAGGCCGGCGGGCTGGCGGTGGCTTCGGACGAGTCGGTGTCGGGGATCACCCTGGCCGGCTACCGCATCCACACTCCGAAGCTGAACGGGGCGGCCTTCGCGCTGGTGACCATGACCCCGACCGATCTGACCGGGATCGGGATCGGAGGCTACAACGACGTACGGGGCATCCAGAGAGGGATCACCATCGGATTGCTCAACCGGGCCCGGGAGCTCCACGGGGTCCAGATCGGACTCTTCAACTACGCCGAGAACAATCCTCCCCTCTTTCGCTACCTGCCGGTACTCAATCTCCACCTGAAGGACTGACCATCCAGGTCGGCCCCGGACCTTGCGGTCCGGGGCCGGTCCGGCTCCCTGATTTCTCCTTGCATTGCCGTCGGGAGGGGGTAGACTCTCGGCGTGTGCACGACGCAGCAGCAGTACCCGACGTAGCAGGAGACAAGGCACCGGGTCGACGTCATGCTCCCGGTGCCTTCTTCGTTGCCGGCCGTGGCACCGTTGACGCGCTCGTGACCGTCGTCGCCCGGACTGGAGTCCGCCGGACTCCGCAGCAAAGGAAGCATGCGGTATGGCGCAGGGAACTGTGAAGTGGTTCAACGATCAGAAGGGTTTCGGATTCATCACTCCTGATGGAGAGTCGAAAGACTGCTTCGTCCATTACACAGCGATCGTGGGAGAGGGATTCAAGTCCCTGAGCGAGGGAGAGCGCGTCGAGTTCGAGGTCGTGCAGGGCGATAAGGGCCCGGCCGCCCAGAACGTCCGCAAGCTCTAGTCCATCATCCGCAACGGATACTCCGAGGCCCTCCGGACTGCCGTCCGGAGGGCCTCTTCCTTGATGTGCCGCTCTTGTCCGATACCGATCCCGGCCGGGACCGCCCGCCCTCCGCCGGGAGGGGAGAGCCGACCGAGGACCCGCTCCCGTTCAGTCCGCGATCCGGTAGACCCGCACCACGTCCTGGCCGCGGATGGAGACCACGTAACGCTGCCGGGTCGCATCGTAGGCCACCCGGGCCGCCGAGGTGCCCAGGTCGAGGTCGACCTGTTTGGTGAAGTCGGGGACCGAGTACTCCACCAGGTGCGTGCCGGTGGCCAGCACCAGCCGGCTCCCCAGCGCCACCCATTCGATTCCCCCCTCGTTCGGGTATTCGCGGATGTCCACCTCGCGGACCGGCTCCAGTGTGTCGCTGTCGTAGACCCGCAGCTTCCCCACGTAGAAGGAAGACTCCCGCTGGTTGGTGAAGAACTGCCCGTTGACCGGGTCGGCCACCACGAAGTTGGGCCGGTAGGTGGTCGGGAAGAGCAGGGTGTCGACCACGGTCCGGGTGGCCGTGTCGATGACGTCGATCCGGCCGTCGTCCAGGTTGCCGATGAAGAGCCGGTCACGCCCCGGGTCGACCGCCACCGAGGGCCCGGTCTCGAAGGACCAGGAACCCCCCCGCTCGAGACGGTAGCGGATGGTGTCGATCGGGGCTCCGCCGGCCGCCCCGAACACGAAGACCAGGCCGCTGCGCATGTCGGCCGTCCAGATGCGCCCGCCGCCGTCGGAGTCGTAGACCAGCCCGGCGGGATAGGAGGACCAGTCCCAGTCCCCGACCCCGGGGGCGTAGACCGCGTTGACTTCCTCCAGCCCCGGCACGGAGTAGGCCGTGATCTTGCGGTTGGCGTCGTCGTTGGCCCAGAGCTGCCCGGTGGCGGGCACATACAGCAGGTCCTTCGGGTTGCCGTACACGTCGACCGTGTCCACCACCGCCAGGGTGGCCGCGTCGATCAGCATGATGCTGTTGGGAGCGCCCACCACGTCGTTGATGTAGTTGGCGACCGCGTAGTAGTCCCCGGCCACCTCCACCTCGACCGGTTCGCTCCCCACGGCGATCTCGGCGACCAGGGTGAAGGTGTCCGCTCCGGCGGGGCCCGCAGGGTTCTCCTCGCAGGCAACCAGCAGCAGCGGGAGCAGGAGGGTGAGGGCGAAGGGATGACGACGCATGGTGTTCTCCAACTCAAAGGTTTGGGAGCGGACTGGCGGTCCGGTCTCAAGATAAGCAGGGGACCGCCCCGGCGACAGCGGGTGGTGGTTCTGGGGTGCAACGGCGATCCGGTGGCGTTGACACATCCCGTGCCCGGGTGGAGACTATCACAGACCCACCCCCCGACGGAGGAACCGATCATGAGCGAGCGGGCCCGTGAAGTGCTCGAGGGTATCCCCATGACGTATTCACGGAGGGGCTTCGTCCGCGTGCTGGCCGGCGGCGCCGCCCTCTCACTGACGGCGCTCGAAGGGGCCACGGCCGAGGTCTATTCGCGGCTTGACGGACTGAACGCCGATTACCAGGGGCAGGACTCCCCCGACGGGATCTACTGGGAGGCCCTGCGGGAGCATTTCATGTTCCAGGACGGGCTCATCATGATGAACAACGGCACGGTCGGCCCGATGCCGCGCCCCGTCTTCAACACCCTGGTCCGCTATTTCAAGATCCAGGCCACCAACCCGTTCGAGGTCTACGACCACTTCGGCGGCTACGTGAACGAGACCCGGCGCCGCCTGGCCGCTTTCATCGGAGCCGGTGAGGACGAAGTGGTCATGGACCGCAATACGACCGAGGGGATGAACTTCATCGCCAACGGGCTCGACCTGAAGGCGGGGGACGAGGTGCTCCTTTCCTCGCTCGAGCACCCCGGCGGCACGCACCCCTGGAACCTGAAGGCGAAACGCCACGGCATCAAGCTCGTGACGGTGCCGGTGGGAGCGCCGCCCGCGAACGTCCATGAGATCGTGGGCGCCTTCGAGAAGGCGATCACGCCGCGCACCAAGGTCATCTCGATCAGTCACACCGTCTACATCACGGGGCTGATCGCCCCGGTCAAGGAACTGGCCGAGCTGGCCCACGCCCGCGGGCTGCTCCTGCTGGTCGACTCCGCCCACGGGCTGGGCATGCTCGACCTGGACATGCGCGGCTACGGGGCCGACTACTACTGCTCCAGCCCCTACAAGTGGCTGGGTTCCCCCTGCGGGGTGGGACTCCTCTATATGAAGCGCGCCTCGCAGGACCAGGTCTGGCCGACCATCGCCTCCTCGGGCTGGGACAACGCCGCCTCGGGGGCCCACCGCTTCGAGACCCTGAGCCAGCGGGCCGATCCGATCATCATCGCCCTGGGCGAGGCGCTCGACTTCCAGTCCCGGGTGGGGAAGGCGCGCATCGCGCGGCGGATCCGCACCCTGGCCGGCCACCTCAAGGACGGGCTGGCGGCGATCCCGAAGGTGCGCCTGCACACCAACCGGGACGATTACCTGAGCGCCGGGCTGACCGCCTTCTCGATCGAGGGGGTGGACCCGCAGCGGGTGGTCGACTACGTGCGGGAGAAGCACAACATCGTGGTGCGCACCATCGGCAGCGCGGCCGCGGGCACCCGGGGCACCCGCGTCTCGACCCACTACTGGCTCTCCACCCGGGAGGTCGACCTCTTCCTGGAAGGGGTCGAAGAGCTGGCCCGGGGAGCCTGAGGATGGAGCGCCCGCTCCGGGGAGGTATGGTCCCGCTCCTACTGCTGGCCGGTGGGTTGCTGGTGGCGGTTCCTCCGGCCGCCCGCGCCCAGTTGTGGGTGGACCTGGAGGGAGGCGCCGTCTTCAGCGGTTACAACGACGTGCGCATCCCGGGGGAGGGGGGGACGAAATTCTCCTTCCACGACGAGCTGGAGACCGACCCCGGATTCTACGGGCGCCTGCGGGTGGGCTGGAACGCCGGCCGGCATACCGTCTTCGTCTTCGGCGCCCCGCTCACACTCAAGCCGACGGGCAGTGTGGATCGGCCCCTCCTTTTCGAGGGAGTCACTTTCCCGGCCGACACACCGCTGGAGGGGACCTACACCTTCAACTCCTGGCGGGTGACCTGGCGCTACGCGGTCCGGGAGGAGGGGGCTTTCCGGGCCGACCTGGGTTTCACGGCCAAGATCCGGGACGCCGTGATCGCCCTGGACGGGGGCGGTCTGCACGCTGAGAAGACTAACGTCGGATTCGTCCCACTCCTCCACGTCCGGTTGCGCTGGCGGGTGCTGGGGGAGGCCGACCTGCTCCTGGAGGGGGATGCCCTGGCCGCGTCCCAGGGGCGGGCCGAGGACCTCTTCCTGGGGCTGCAGACGCCGGTGAACCTGGCCTGGTCCCCTCTGCGCTGGCTGGGGGTGGAGTGCCGACGCACTCTGCGGATCGGCTACCGGATTCTGGAAGGAGGGGCCGACGTGGAGGAGGTCTACACCTTCGCCGCCTTCCACTTCATCGGGATCGGACTGACGATCGACTTCGCCCCCTGAGTCCCCCGGGAGCGGACCGCTCTCTCAGGCGCGGGAGGGATCCGGCCAGAATCCTTCGAGTTGGTCCCCCATGGGGGTGCTCCGGCGGGCGATCCGCTCCAGGCCGGCCGCGGCCAGCCACTCCCGGATCTCACCCTCGGTGAAGGTGTCCCCCCCGGCCGTTCCTACCAGCATGTTGAGCGCGAAGAGGGCTCCCCGGGGCGGGGCGGTGCGGTCCTCGTTCATGATGTGGTCCATGACCACCACCCGGCCGCCCGGGGCCAGCGCCCCGGCGCACTTGGCGATCAGGGCCCGGTTCTGCTCCAGGCTGTTCGAATGGATGATGGCCGAGAGGAAGACCAGGTCGAAGCCGTCCGGGAAAGGGTCCTCGTGATAGTCCCCGGCGACCGTATCTATTCGGTCGGACAGGCCGGCCTCGGCGATGTAGCCCCGGGTCAGCGGCACCACGTTGGGCAGGTCGAAGACGGTCGCCCGCAGCCCCGGTTCGGCCCTGACGAAGGCGATCGAGAAGGCCCCCGAGCCCCCCCCCACGTCGAGCACGTTCCGCACCCCGGCCAGCCCCATGACCGCCGCCACCCCGCCGGCCGGACCGACGGCGCGCGCGTGCATGGCCGCGATGAAGGCCTCGAACCACTCTTCCGCCCGCCTTTCGAGCCGCTTCACGACCACCGATCGCCCGGCCCGCACCGCTTCGGTCAGGGTGCTCCAGGTGTGCCAGAGGTGGGCCGTGTGGCCCAAGCCGCCCAGGAACTCCCCGGCGGCGGGGTCGAGGTGGCGGGCGGCCGCGGGGGTGTTGGCGAAGCGGCCCTCGGTCTTGGTCAACAATCCCAGGGCGACCAGGGCGTTGAGCAGCCGATCGGTGCCCCGGGGATCGGTTTCCAGCGCCGCGGCCACTTCGTCGGCTGTCCGGGCCTCCTCGCGCAGGGCCGCGAAGACGCCCAGTTCCAGACCGGTCAGCAGGATTCGGCTGGCCTGGAAGGCGCGGGCGGTCTCGCTGATGCGCCGGGCATCCCAATCCTGTTCCCTCACTGCGACCCCTCTCCGGCTGTCTCTTCGGCCTGCTCGTGGAAGCGCTCTTCGGTCGGATTGCCGGGCGCGCCGGTCTCGTCCTCCTCCATCTTCTTGTGGGCCTCCTTCTCCACCAGGACCTGGATGGCCTCCTGCTGGCCCCGGGGGAAGGCCTCGTACATCGAACCGAAGGTCGTGGTCATGCTGATCCGCCCCTTGCGGAGCAGGTAGAGCAGCAGAAACAGGACCAGCAGCGGCAGGGCCACGATGAGGGCAGCGAGTCCGATCTGGGCCAGGTCCATCACCAGACCACCCAGCCGACTTCCTTGAGGATGGCCAGGTAGCCGGCCACTCCCTCCAGCGAAGTGGCCCGGCCCGTCCGGGCCGCCACCCGGTCCCGGATCTGGGCGATCGAACGCTTCCCGTCGATCCAGTTGGGGATCTCCCGCTCCTCACTCCGGTCCATACCCAGTCCCTGGAGGCGCTCCCGCCCGGTCTGGGAGAACTGCTGCATCGGGGGGAAGCTGCCCAGGCTGAACTCCACCCCCCGCACAGCCGGGCTGAGGTCGGGGACCACCCGCTCCAGTTCCCGGCGCCGCCGGTCGGCTGCGGGCAGGGCGGGAGCGCGCACCTCCAGCCGGCGCGCCCGCTCCCGGGTGAAGGCCTCGAGCTGGGCGCGCAGCCCGTCGCGGTAGGCGCTCCACTGGGCGATGCGCTCGGCCACCGCCGCCCCGGCGGCCGGCGAGCCGGTGTAGACCGCGCGGATGGACTCCAGCGCGCCCATCTCCCGGCCCACCGCCAGTTCCAGCAGCAGGTCGGCCCGGGCCCGGGCCGCCGGCAGGCCGGCCGCATCAGCTTCCTCCAGGTAGCCGAGCGCCCGCGGCAGCTCCCGCTTCCCCACCCGGGCATAACCGAAGTCGCTGACCGCGTCGACCAGCGGCACGACCGTCTCATCGGTGCACTCGGCCGCCGCCCAGGCGCAGGCCGCCCCGATGAAGGCCACC
>CAZFHZ010000029.1:0-18122 GCA_964519015.1 uncultured Gemmatimonadota bacterium
GTCTGGCCTTCATGTGCTACTCCCCCGCCAGGGTTGGGACGGTTGTTGTAACTCGTTTTCAAACAATAAGTTATGTAGAAAACGGGAATACGCTAATATACCCCTGGAAGTGGGTCTCCAGCAAGTAAAAACCCTATTCCGGAAGGCCGTTAACATGAGTAGATAGGAAGAATATATAACAGTAGTAATAGTAGGGGTGGTGGACATGGGGACAAGCGATCAACGATCGATCAAGATCCTTCTCCTTGTGGGGTCGGTGGTGAAATGGAGAAAGGGGAAGAGGGATCCGGGACCGGTGGACACAACAGGTACTTCTCCACACCCTACACATAACAGGTGACACGCAAAAGGTGTGGGAACAGTTATCCCCAACCCCACCCCGGGATGTGCACAGGCTTATCCTACGCCTACGCACAAAGGATCAGAGGACACGGCCGGGTTCGATATCAAGACGAAGCAGGATGGCTTCCATGTCGGTCCGGAGTTTGGATCCGGCGACACATTTTTCTTGGACGGTCTGGAAAGCATGCAGGACGGTACTGTGGTCTCGTCCGCCGAAGTGAAGGCCGACGGTCTTAAGGCTACTCTCGGTCAGCAACTTGGACAAATACATGGCAACCTGGCGAGGAACAACGATCTCCTTCTTCCGGGTCCGGGCCCGGAGAAGGTCGGAGTCGATATTAAAGTGGTCCGCCACGGTCTCCTGAACGAATTCAATGGTAACCGAGCGACGACTAACGTGGATGAGGTCATGCAGCACCTCGTGGGCCATGTCGGTCGAGATCTCACTACCGGTGAGTGAAGAGTAGGCGAGCAGCTTGATGAGACAGCCTTCCAGGTCCCGGATGTTGGACTTGATGTTCTGGGCGATGTAGAGCAGGACATCGTTGGGTACCGAGACGCCGTCCGTGTCGGCTTTCTTCTGGAGGATTGCGACCCGGGTCTCGAGGTCGGGGGGCTGGATGTCGGTAACCAGACCCCAGAGGAAGCGGGAGATGAGGCGCTCCTCGAGTCCGCGGAGTTCGCGGGGGAGACGATCGCAGGTAAGGACGATCTGCTTGCCCCGTTGATGGAGGGTGTTGAAGGTGTGGAAAAACTCTTCCTGGGTCCGCTCCTTGTTGCTGAAGAACTGGATATCGTCGACCAGGAGCAGATCGACGTTCCGGTAAGTCGTACTGAACTCAGAGGTCTTGTTGTTCTGGATCGAGTTGATGAAATCACTGATGAACTTCTCGCTTGATACGTAGAGAACAGAGCGGGCTGTCCCGTTCTGGATGGCGTACCAGGCGATCGCCTGGAGCAGGTGAGTCTTGCCCAGGCCGACCCCGCCGTAGATCACCAGCGGGTTGAAAGCGGTCTTGCCCGGAGCCTCCGCGACCGCGTTCGATGCGGCATAGGCGAACTGGTTGCTGTTGCCCACCACGAAAGTATCGAAGATGAAACGCGGATTCAAAGCGATCGTCTCGGCCACCAGCTCAGGACCGGAGCGTCGTGAGGGTGCCGAGATCAGCGGGGCCGGGGAAGGGGATTCCGGTGGTGGCGCATCCGCACCCACTTCGAGGACGACATTCACCCGGGCGCCGGCCCGGGACTGGACCACCTGTTCGAGCAGAGGCTGGTAATGCTGAGCCAGCCAATCGCCGAAGAACTGGCTGGGAACCTCGAGCCGGAGGCGGCCCCCCTCAAGGTCACGGGGAAGGATCGGTCGGAACCAGGTCTCCATGCTCTGGGTGGGCAGCCGGCTGGACAGATCCTCCAGGCAACCCCTCCAGAACTCATCCAGGCTGGCGGCCATCCTCCACTCCCTCCTCACCCGGCCACGTTCTCCACGCCGAACCCTGTCTGCAACCACTTGCCCGGCAATACGTTGGACCATCCAGGGGGGCGTCCACACACGTCCATCAACACCCCATCAACAGACTTATCAACAAGTTATCCACATATCAACAAAACTCAAGGAGTGCGAACCTACCATGCCCGGTGGAGCTTCGTCAAGGTGTTTTCCACAGAGATCACAGCTTTTCTCCCCAGCCGGTCCACGGTTCCCAACCGGCCCGGCCTGCGCTTTGGGCTTGACGAATATGGCCAGGAGTGAGCATGTTCCCGTTCTTTGGTCCCTCAAGCAGGTCTTACGAACACCAGGTGGACAGACGTGAAGCGAACCTATCAGCCGAGTCGCCGACGGCGCAAGAACACCCACGGCTTCCGCGCCCGCATGAGCGATCGTTGGGGCCGCAAGGTACTGAGCCGCCGGCGCAGGAAAGGCCGCGCGCGCATCGCGGTCTGAAGGATGACCTCCGGGGGGCTGCTGAAAGAGGAGAGGCTCCACGGACGGGAAGCGATCCGCCGCCTGCTGCACGAGGCGAGGAGCGTAGAGAATGATCTCCTGGTCCTGCGGTACCTCCCCAACCAGGACGAAGCACGTGGCCGAAGGATCCTCATCGCCGTCAGCCGGACCTGTCGGGGTGCTGTGCCCAGGAACCGACTGCGCCGACGTCTGCGTGCCCTTTACCGGACCCAACGGAACCGACTGCCCGGAGCAGGCGATTTCTTCCTGCTGGGCCGACCATCCGCCGCGACCCGAAGCTGGGCGGAACTGGAAAGCGCGTTCCGCGAACTCGTCGAGACGCTGGCTGATTAGCGGTCTCCAGTTCCCGATCCGGATCTACCGCCATCTGATCTCTCCCCTGCTCGGTCCCCACTGCCGGTTCCATCCGAGTTGCTCTGCTTATGCCCTCGAGGCCCTGGAACAGCACGGGCCGCTGCGGGGAGGCTGGCTGGCGCTCGGACGCCTGCTGCGATGTGGACCCTGGACGCCGGGTGGTCACGATCCAGTCCCCCCAGCGAAAGAACGAGCATGAGCGATCGCCGTACGCTGCTCGCCCTGTTGATCATCGGGCTCATCCTGCTCCTCACCCCGTATTATATGGAGCTGATGGGAACTGGCTCCCGACCGGTGGCCCCTCCAGTAGCGGACAGCACGGTGGTGGCCGCGGTTCCGGCTCCGGAACCAGAGGCTCCGCCACCCGCTCTGACCGCCGAGACCGTTCCGCGCCTCCCGGGAGAACAGACGGAACCGGGACGGACCATCGTTGTAGAGACACCCCGCTACCTCGCCTTGGTGGGCCTGCAGGGCGCCCTGCTCACCGGGTGGCAGTTGAAAGAGTATCGGGACCACAGTGGGAATCCGGTCCGGCTGATCCCCGAGGGCGCGTTCGCCCTGGCCCTCGACCTGCCGGATGGTGACGCCCGGCTGGAGTTGACCGAACAGACCTTCCAGACGACGGCTCCCGATACGGTGCGCCTGGCGGCCGGTGAAAGCCGCACCCTCGACTTCTCCCTGGCGCTGGAAGATGGACGCCGGGTGACTCGCGGGATGCGTTTCTCCGCGGACACCTGGGATGTGGACGTTACCGACCGGCTGGAGGGTTTCGAAGTCTCCGCGCTGAACGACGCCTATCGGCTCTGGTGGATCGGCGGGCTGAACCTCACCGAGACCAAACGGCCGGAAGAACTGCAGTACACCGGCTTCTATGCCTTGCAGGGCGGCGAGGTCCAGAAGACCCGCCTCAAGGCGACTCCCCAGGAGACCGTCCTGTCGGGCAGCATTGCCTGGGCCGCGCTGCGGACCAAGTACTTCACAGGGATCCTGATCCCCCGGCCGGAGGCCTTCCGGGCGGCCCGGATGAACGGGGCCGCCGGGGACCTCGGCCCGGCCCTCATGAACGTAGAACTGGAACATCGGATGCCGGCCACGGGGGGAGAAATAGGGACTCTCCTCTACCTGGGCCCGATCGACTATCACGAACTGCTGGCCTATCAGGTCGACCTCCAGAAGATGATGGACTTCGGGTGGGGCTTCATCCGCCCGATCAGCAAACTGATCCTCAATCTCTTCACCTGGCTCCACCGCATCATCCCGAACTACGGCCTGGTCATCATCCTCTTCTCGGTGCTGGTCAAGATTGTCGTCTATCCGCTCACCCGGAAATCGTACGAGAGCATGCACGCCATGCAGGAGATCTCGCCCAAGCTCCAGGAACTCCGGGAGAAGTACAAGGGCGACCCCGAGAAGATGAACAAGAAGATGATGAACCTGTACAAGGAGCACGGCGTCAACCCCTTGGGCGGCTGCTTCCCCCTGCTCCTCCAGATGCCGGTCTTCTTCGCGCTCTACGCGGTCTTCCGAAGCACGATCGAACTGCGCGGTGCCCCCTTCATGCTCTGGATCACCGACCTCTCAGTGAGTGACCCCTATAGGGTGATCCCGGGCTTGATGTCGCTGACCATGTTCATCCAGCAGCGGGCCCAACTGAAGAACCCCCAGCAGCGGATGCTCACCATCATGATGCCCTTGATGATGTTCTTCCTATTCCAGGGCCTGTCCGCCGGTCTGGTGCTCTACTGGACCATGTTCAACGTCCTTTCCATCATCCAGACCGAGATCGTCCACCCCAAGAAGCCGGCGACCACTTCCTGATCCGTAGTTTCACGTGAAACATCCGCCGTTGCGACAGCGGGAGGAGAGGAACGGATGTTTCACGTGAAACCGGCCGGCGACCCCGGACGATGACGCCCCCGGTCCGGCAGCAGCAGGAACTGGCCCGGGCCCTGGACGGGCTCCACCTGACGGTGAGCGATGAGCTCCTTACCCTCCAACGGCGCTATTGGGAACTCCTGGTCGAAGCCGCCAGCCGGGTCGACCTGCTCTCCCCGGGTGCCCTGCGACAGGGCCCGGTCCGGCACATCGCCGATGCCCTGGCGGCCCTCACGCTGGGCCCTCTGCCCGAGCGCTGGCTCGACCTGGGATCGGGCGCCGGACTGCCGGGCATCCCGCTCGCCCTGGCCTGCCCGGACTGCCAGGTGGTTTTGCTTGAGGCCCGCGAGCGGCGGTGTGACTGGCTCCACCGGGCGGTCGTTCGGCTCGACCTGGCCGACCGGGTGACGGTGGTCACCGGCCGGCTGGAGGAGCAACCCCCCTCCTGGACGCGCACCTTCCCACTGATCACGGCCCGGGCAGTGGCACCCCCCGGCCGGCTCCTGCCGTTGCTCTTGCCACGGATGGCGCGGGGGGCCCGTGTCTATCTGTGGCACAGCAATGCCCAGACGAGCCGGATAGCCGATACACGTTCTGGAAAACCCTTAATGAATCTAAACACATCTATATCGACGCACAGCTATCACTTCGACTCGATAAAATTCTCTTCGAACATCAGTGTTATCACGCTCCTGGATTGACGCCCTGCCCCGGGCGACCTAGAATCCGGACCATGTCCGAGTCACCGGTTCCCTCCCTCCCTTGGGCGACTGGGCGAGCACTCCGGCCGGGGTGGCTCCCGGCAGTCCTCCTGCTGCTGACGCCGGCGCTCCTGCTGGGGCTGGCCGGGCTGGCGGGACCGGGCAGCGAGGTCGACCGGATCGTCCGATACGTCTTCGCTCCCTTCTGTCATCAACAGTCCGATCGGTGCCTGCTCTTTGGGGCCTCCCTGGCCGTCTGTGCCCGGTGTGCCGGCTTCTATGCCGGTCTGGCGCTGATCGCCGGGGCGGGCCTGGGGCTCGGCCGGGTGGTCCGGGTCCGGCCGGTCGGGCTGTTCGCCCTGCTGCCGCTGGTGGTGGACGGCAGCGCCAACCTGCTCGGTCTCTGGGCGAGTCCGGCCCCGTTGCGTGCCCTCACCGGGGTACTGGCGTCCGTCCCGCTGGCCCTGCTCGTCCTTGGAGGCCACGATGACGCTCGATGATGTCTCCAGCCGTGGGATCTTCTGGGGGGGCCTGACCGGTGGGCTCGCCTCGAGCCTCCCGCTGCTCCAGCTGGGGAACTGTTTCTGCTGCCTCTGGGCCTGGGTCAGCGGTATGGTGGCGCTGCTGCTGGTGCTCCGGGACCGGCCCGAGCCGCCGATCGCGGCGGCCCCCCTGGGTGCATTGGCCGGTCTGTGGGCGGGCCTGGTGACCGGCCTGCTGGGCTTGTTCACCACCCTTTTGTTGGGTCCGCCGGCCGGGCTTGACCCGAGTGCCTTCTCTACCTTCCTGCCCACCGACCTCGATCCCCGGTTCCTGACCGGTCTGGACCGGCTGAGCGCGTCCAACCCGCTGGTGGTGCTGCTCACGACCCTGCTCCGGATGGGGCTGTTCGCCCTCTTCGGGATGCTCGGGGCCCTCGTCACCGTAGCGCTACGTCCCCGCCGCGGGGACCGATCGGAGTCGGATGGAACCAATCCGGCGCGCTGAGCAGCGGCTTCTCCGCAGCCTGGGCCGGCGGGGCATGCGGGAGCGCCGGGGACTCGCCCTCCTGGAAGGACAACGGGCGGTGGCCACAGCTTTGGACGTTCCCGAAAAGGTACGTCTCCTGATCATGACGGATGCCGTTTCAGGACACCCGGAGGCCGACCGGCTCCGAATCCGGGCCGAGGCGGCCGGGATCCCGGTCCGGGTCGTTCCGGCCGGAGAGCTGGCCGAGCTGGCCGCAACCGAGCATCCTTCTGGATTCCTGGCCGTACTGGCCTGGGCGCCCCGGCGGCTGCCCGGGACGGTCGCGGTCATGGCGGAGATCGAGCGGCTGGCCCCGGAGAGTCTGCTCTGCCTCGACCGGGTGGCCGACCCCGGCAACCTGGGCACGCTGCTACGGACCGCCGACGCCTTCGGGGTAGGGGGGATCGTGCTGGGTCGGGGTTGTGTCGAAGCTACCAATCCCAAAGTGGTCCGTAGTGCGGTCGGGAGCCTGCTCAGCCTGCCCTGGATCGCTGAAGACGTGATCCTGCCCGAACTCCTGCCGCTCCTGCAGGAGCGGGGCTGGCTGGTGCTGCGGGCTGAGGCCGCTTCCGGGGAGCCGCCCGGGCCGCCCCGGCCGGGCCGCCGCTGGGTCCTGGTGCTGGGGAGCGAAGCTCACGGCACCGATCCCCGGCTGCTCTCCGTCGGACAGGGGATACATATCCCCATCCGGGGATCCGCCGGATCGCTCAACGTCTCGGTCGCCGGCGGGATACTGCTCCACCTGTTGACCAGGGAGAGGATGGACCGGGATGGATGAGCGAATCGTGCGGTCGCCCTCGGTAGGTGTGATCGGACTGGGGTACGTGGGACTTCCCCTGCTGCTGGCGTTCCGGCAGGCGGGTCTCTACACGGTCGGGGTGGACACCGACCCCGGAAAGATCGAAGCCCTCCGGGCCGGGCGCAGCTACCTCCACCACATCCCCGACCAGGCCCTGGCCCCGCTGGCCGACGGGTCGGCCTTCTCGGTCGATCCGGCTCTGTTGGCGGAGGTCGAGGCGGTGGTCATCGCCGTGCCCACCCCGCTCAAGGAACCGGTGGCTCCGGGTATCGAGCCGGAGCCCGATCTTTCCTACATCGTGGCCACCGCCCGGGCGCTGGGTCCTCATCTGCAGGCCGGACAACTGGTCTCCTTGGAGAGCACCACCTGGCCCGGCACCACCCGGGAAGTGCTTATCCCACCCCTGGAAGAGACCTCCGGGCGGAAGGCCGGACAGGACTTCCTGGTCGCTTTCTCCCCCGAGCGGGTCGATCCGGGCAATCCGCGCTTCGCGATCACCGATATCCCCAAGATCGTCTCGGGATTGGACGAGCGGAGTCTGGAGCGGGCGGTGGCGCTCTATGCCCACGTCAGTCCCCAGATCGTCCCGGTCTCCACCTTGGAGGCGGCCGAGATGGCCAAGCTGCTGGAGAACATCTACCGAACGGTCAACATCGCCCTGGTCAACGAGCTCAAACTGCTCGCCCACACCATGGGACTCGACATCTGGGAAGTGGTGGCGGCGGCGGCCACCAAACCCTTCGGTTTCCAGCCCTTCTACCCGGGCCCCGGCCTGGGTGGGCACTGCCTGCCGATCGATCCCTTCTACCTCTCCTGGCGGGCCCGCCACCACTACGGCTTCGAGACCCGCTTTATCAACCTGGCCGGTGAGGTCAACTCCCGGATGCCCCACTACGTGTTCGAGCGGACCGAGGAGGCGATCATCCAGCAGGGGGGCAGCCTGGAACACTCCGGCGTGCTCCTGCTGGGGATGGCCTACAAGAAGGATATCGGGGACACCCGGGAGTCCCCGGGGCTGCACTTGATGCAGCTCTTCGAAAAGCGTGGGACCGCCCGGGTCGACTATCACGATCCGCTGGTCCCTCAGCTCCCCCGCACCCGTGACTTCCCCGGGTTCGTCGGCCGAAGCTCGATCCCACTGACCCCGGAGACGCTGACTGCCGCCGACGCGGTGGTCATCGTCACCGATCACAGCGGAGTGGACTACGCGGCCGTGGGCCAGTACGCCCGGCTGGTCGTGGATACGCGCAACGTCATGCGCGGGGTGCGGGTGTCGGGGCAGCTCGTCCAGGCCTAGGGTCCCGAGTCAGGACACGGAATCAGAGCCGGGTCCCGAGCCGGAGGAGCCAGCGCGCCCGCTCCCCCTGTGGCCGGGCGTATTCGATCGCGAACCGGCCCAGGTCGGCGCTGTCGAAGACCAGCGAGAGGCCCCCGGAGAACAGCAGCGGGGTGGGACCGGCGAGCGTGGCCCCGACGGGAGCCCGAGAGATACCGTAGCCCCGGCCCACGTCGGCGAAGAAGCCGAGGGTGAGACCGGCGATCGGTTCCCCCAGGCCGGGGATCGGATGGGCCTGCATGGGTGAGAGGTACCACTGCAGTTCCACCGCCGCCTCCCGGCGCTCGGTTACCAGGTAGTGCCCCAGAGGATACCCGCGCACACTGAACGGCCCCCCCAGGGTGAGCAGTCGCCAGAAAGCGTCCACCCCGCGACGACGGTCGAGACTGACCAGAGCGGCCAGCACCCAGCGCTCGCTGAGCCGTAGATGGGTGTCGAGCCTCAGGGCCAGGGTGTGGTCCTCGATCTCCCCGCCCAGCCCACCGCCCGAGCGCTCCAGATAGGCGGAGCCCGAGGTCCCCAGGTGCGGCCAGGCCCAGGGGTCGGCGGTGTTGAAACCGAGCGTCAGCCAGGCGTGGTGCATCCGGTCGTCGGCATCCTCTCCGGCCGTGATGCCGGGCTCATCGGACCGCACCCGCTGGTAACCGAGCCCCATCGAGAGACGACCGGCCTGTCCGAGCCAGCGCCCCCATTCCCCGTTGAACCGTTCTCCCCGCTCTTCGAACCCGAAGAGACGGTTCCGGGTGTGCAGCAGCGCACCCCCCACGTGAAAGCGTTCGTGATGCGCACCGTTCCACGGATTGCTCAGGCTCAGGCTGGCGTACCGGGTACCGCCGGTCAGCAGGGTGGTATAAAGGCGGTGTCCGCGGCGGGCCACGTTCAGATGTCCGCCCGCGGCCCCCCCCGACCAGCCCTCCTCCGGGCTCCAGGTGACCTGGGGGAGGACGAACCAGGGGAAACGCTCCAGCACGATCACCCGGACGGCGACCCCGGAGGACTCCGCTTCCGGCCGGATGCGGACCGACCAGAAGAGGGCTAGCGCGGCCACCGCATATTCGTCCCGGCGCGCGGTCCGGGCGTGCCAGGGTTGCCCGATCCGCAGGGTGAGCCGGCGGAGCAAGACCTCCTCGTCGAGGTGCTCCAGCCCTGTAATCGTCACCCGCAGCACCGGCAGACCTTCCAGCCGGTCGGCCGTCCCGGTGCTGTCCGGCTGGGCCCGGACGAGGACCGGTGCGAGCAGGCCCAGGAGTACGGCGAGAGCAGGGAGAGTGCGCATGGAGGCATGATAGCCGCGCGTCACCTGGCGCGCCAGATGGCAGGGGAGAAACGGCTTGTCGCTTCCTGGGTCGGTGATTACGATGTGCAACGTTTTCAGGCCGCAGGATCCACCCGAGATCGTCCACAACCGAGGAACGCCCATGAATCTAGTCGTGTGCATCACCCAGGTGCCCGATACCGCCGCGCGGGTGAAGGTGGGGGGGGACGGTCGCCACATCGACGAACAGGGAGTCAACTGGGTCCTGAATCCCTACGACGAGTACGCCGTGGAGGCCGCCCTGCAGTTCAAGGAGCAGTCGGGGGGCACCGTCAGGGCGGTCGCGGTCGGACCGGAACGGGTGGCCACCGCCCTGCGCAGCTGCCTGGCGCTCGGCTGCGACGAAGCCCTCCATCTGAAGACACCTGGCCCGGTGGAGGACCCGCTCCTCCAGGCGCGGTTGCTGGCCGCGGCGCTGCGGGAGCGCCCCGGTGACCTGCTCCTGACCGGCAAGCAGTCGGTGGACGACGACACCCAGGCGCAGGGACCGATGCTGGCGACCCTGCTCGGGCTTCCCTGCGCCACCGAGGTCGTCCGGCTCGAACGGACCGAAGGCGGGCTGCAGGCCGTGCGCGAGGTGGAGGGGGGAAAGCAGACGGTGGATTGCCCGCTCCCGGCGGTGATCACCACCCACAAGGGATTGAACGAACCGCGCTATGCCTCCCTCAAGGGGATCATGGCCGCCAAGAAGAAGACGATCGAGACGGTCGAGGTCGATCCCGGTCCGGCCACCCTCGAGGTGGTCGCCCTGACCCTGCCGCCACCACGACCGGCCGGACGCATCATCGGTCAGGGAGTCGAGGCGGTGGGCGAACTGGTCCGCCTGCTGCACGAAGAAGCCAAAATCCTCTGAGCGCGGTCACCGTCACGCGGGGAAGGAGCCGGAGATGCCGAACGGGGTAGTGGTCGTAGCCGAGACACGCGACGGGACGCTGCGTGGGGTGAGCGCCGAGGTGGCGAGTGCGGGACGCCGGATCGCCGATGCGCTGGGTGGACCGTGCAGCGCGATCGTGATCGGAGCGGGGCTGACCGACCAGGCGGCGAGCCTGGGGACCTACGGTGTGGAACGGGTGCTGGTCGCCCCGGCCGAGGGACTGACGGCCTACGGCGGGAGCGACTGGACCCAGGCGGTGCTTGCCGCGGTGGACCAGCTGGATCCGGCGGTGGTGCTGCTGGCCGCCACCAGCACGGGGCGCGACCTGGCCCCGCGGATCGCCGCCGCCCTGGAGGCCGGCTACGCCGCCTCCTGCACCGAGCTGGCCGTGCAAGAGGGGGCCCTGACGGCCATGCGACCGGTCTACGCCGGCAAAGCCTTCCAGAAGATCAGGATCACCACCGCGGTGGCCGTAGCCAGCCTGAGGCCGAAGAACTTCGCCCTGGACGCCACCCGGGGAGTGACACCGGAGATGGTCACGCTCGAGGTGACCACGGTCCCGGGCCGTGAGCGGGGCGCGCGGATCGAGACGGCCGCCGGGGAGGTGGTCGACCTGACCGAAGCCGACCGCATCGTCTCGGGGGGGCGCGGGATGGGAAGGGCGGACAACTGGCCCATCCTGGAGGAGCTGGCGGCTGCCCTGGGCGCCCAGCTGGGCGCTTCCCGGGCGGTAGTGGATGCCGGCTGGCGCCCGCACGCCGAGCAGGTGGGACAGACGGGTAAGACGGTCACCCCCCAGCTCTATGTGGCCTGCGGGATATCCGGCGCCATGCAGCACCTGGCCGGCATGAGCCGATCGCGGGTGATCGTGGCGGTCAACAAGGACAAGGACGCCCCGATCTTCGCGGTGGCCGACTACGGGATCGTGGGGGACATCAACGAGGTGCTCCCCGCCCTGGCGGCCGAGGTCCGCCGGCTGGGGGAGTGAAGAGCGGGCGCGGCCGGCTCAGCCCCCCAGGAAGCTGACCGGCACGGGGACGAACGTCAGCAGGAAGACCACGCCGGTCGCCCAGGCCACCCGGCGCCGGCGCTCATCGAGCGGTTCTTCGTTGGCCACGGGCGGATGCCGCAGCAGCCGCCCTTTCCACAGGCCCTCCAGCGGCAGCCAGGCTCCGTAGCGGATCCGGCCGACCACCACCAGCACCAGCATCATCACCACCAGGAAACCCAGGATGTACCACCACCAGCGGGCCCCCGCTGCGCCCAGCAGGAAGAGGGCGGCCAGGATCCAGGGGGCGATGCGCCATTGCCGGCGGCCCAGCAGGGCATAAGCGATATGACCGCCGTCGAGCTGACCGAGCGGGAGCAGGTTGAGCATGGTGACCAGCATCCCGACCCAGCCGGCGAACCCCACCGGGTGGAGGAAGAGACCCATCCCGTCCGGGACGGGACCGAAGAAGAGGGTTTGGACGGCCAGGGTGAGCAGGCTGTCGCCGAAGACCGGGAGCGTGAAACCGGGTGGGACCGGCGGCAGGGCCTGCAGGGTAGAGAGACGGTAGCCGACCAGCAGCAGGACCAGGGCCGGGATGAATCCGGCCAGCGGTCCGGCCGCGCCGATGTCGAGCAGCTGGCGACGGTTCAGGATGGGGGAGCGGATCGAGATGAAGGCGCCCAGGGTCCCGATCAAGTTGGGGAAGGGGATGAAGTAAGGAGGGGAGACATCGACGCGGTGGGCGCGGGCGGCCAGGTAGTGACCGAACTCGTGGCAGACCAGAATAAAGAGCAGCGGGAGGGCGAAACTCCACCCGGTGGCCAGCCAGCCCAACAGGGCAAGGCCGCTTCGAACCGTCCCCCCGGCCATGGTCGCTCCGGCGGCGAAGGTGGTCAGCAGGGTCAGGGCGAAGAGCAGCCCGGCGCGGCGCCAGCTCCGCAGGTCGGGCCGATCGGACCGGGACGGGTCCGGTCCGGCGGGATCCGGTGAGGGGATGGGGCGGTCGTGCTCCAGGGTCGGGCCTCCGTTCGATGAAGGGGGGAATGAGCGTCACCACCCCCGGGCCGGTCAAGTGAAGAAGCCCTTTCTTGACACGTCGGTGGAGGCCGCCCTCATTACAGTCCATGCTCTGCCGACCGCCCTCCGGATGTCCCGGCGCCACCCGAGTACTGCTCGCGGCACTCCTGCTGGGGGGCTGTTCCCGCACTCCCATCCCGGGCGAGCGGTCCCTCCCGCGGCTCGCTCCCCGGGTCTCCTCCGAGCCGATCCAGGACCTGATCGAGCGACTCGCACCGCTCCAACGTTTCCCGGCCACTCCCGACTACGACCTCGCCCTGGAGCAGCTCGCGGCCTTCCTGCAGGAGGGGGGGATCCCGGCCGGTCCCGCTCCCGGCCCGGCCGGCGCGCTCCCCGGGGGGCTCTGGTTCCTGTCCGATTCGCTCGCTTACGAGGTCTGGGAACCGGGCCCGGCCCGGCTCGAGGTGACCGGGCCGGATGGTTTCGTGGTCGCCGACACCGAGCGCACCCCGATGATGCTGGCGGCCAACTCCCGGGCCACCGGACCGGAGGGGATCCGCACCCGGATGATCAACCTGGGCAACGGCACCTATGACCAGGAATACGAAGGGGTGGATGTACGCGGCGCCATCGTTTACGGGCGGGAACCGGCGATGGCCATCTACCGGAAGGCGGTGCTGGAGCACGGCGCGCTGGGGGTGGTGAGTCCCTCGGCCCCCGCCTGGCAGGACACCGACTCCCATCCCGAACTGGTGGCCGCCGGTCTGGTCGGTCCCGAAGGGTTCGGGTTCCAGCTCGATCGGACCGAGGCGCTCCGGGTCGAGGCCGCCATGGCCCGGGCCGGGGGTGCGGTCCCGGTCCGGGTGCACGTCCGCTCCCGGATGCTCACCGGCCGGGTGCTGCGCACCCTGGTGGTGTGCCTGGCCGGCAGCGGGGAGAGCGACGAACCGGTGGTCTTCATCGCCCCCATCTCCGGACCGGCGCCCGGAGCGGCCGATGTGAGCGGGGGCGCCGTCCTGGCCGAGGTGGTGGTCGCCCTGCAACGGGCGGTGGATGACGGTGTGCTCCCGGCACCGCGCCGGCCCGTCCTCTTCGTCTGGGGCGCAGTGCTCGAATCAGCGGCCGCCCTCCAGCGTCACCTTCCGGAGGTGGTGACCCGGATGCATTCGGCCACCGTGGTCCAGTTGGTCGGGACCACTCCGGTCGTGGGAGAACCGGCGGTCCGGGTCGAGCCGGTCCCCGACCCGGCGGCGATCTGGACCCGAGCCCCCGACCGGCACACCCCGCTGGGTGCGGCCCGTCCTCCCTGGCCCTTCCCGGGTGATTATCTGAGTCCCTTCACCGAAGCCGTCTTGCGGGAAGTGGCCGACCGGGACAGCAGCTGGACGGTGGGGAGCAACCCCTATGAGGGGGGCGCCGACCACGGCACGCTGCTGGAGCTGGGCATCCCCGCCCAGCGGATCTGGAGCTTCCCCGACCCGCGCTATCGTTCGAGCCTGGACCGGCCCGACCACCTTGAACCCGCCTCGATCCGCGACACCGCCCTCGGGGTGGCGGCCCTGGCCTGGGAACTGGGCGCAGCCGACCCGGCCACCGCTCTGGGGATCGTCCGCCGGCTCACCGAGCAGATGGACACCCGGATGGCGCAGGTAGTGGACCAGGCCCGCCGCAACCTGGCCGGGCACGACGTGCTCCGGGAGGGGACCGCCGCGCGCGCCCTCGAAGAGGAGATCGTCAGCGCCTGGAAGATCTGGTACCTGCAGGCGCTCGATTCGGTGCTGGCCCATCCGCTGCCCGGTGACGTCGCCGGTCTGGGACGCCGGATCAACGTGCTGGTGAACCGGCAGCAGCGGGCGTGGGACCGGCGCATCCTGGCCGCCGGGCTCGTCCCCCGGCCGCTCCCCGATCGCTTCATCCCGGTCCGGGACCGCCCCCGATGAAGGCCCTGCCCCTTGGTCCGGCCCGGGCCCTGGCCGGGACGCTGACCGCCTGGCGGCGGCATCTCCACCGCCACCCCGAGCTGGGCTTCGAGGAACGGGCGACCTCCGCCTTCCTGGCCGGTGAACTCGACCGGATCGGTCTGGAGCACGTCGAGGTGGCCGGGACCGGCCGGCTGGCCCGTCTCGACACCGGTCGGCCCGGCCCGGTCGTCCTGCTGCGGGCGGACATCGATGCCCTCCCCATCACCGAGCAGACCGGTGCCCCCTACGCTTCGCAGCGGGCGGGCCTCATGCACGCCTGCGGCCATGACGCCCACACCGCCTGTCTGCTCGGCGCGCTCAGCCTGCTCGGCGATCCGGACTGGCGGCCGGGGCGGGGCCGGTTGCTGGCCCTCTTCCAGCCGGCCGAGGAACCTACGCCCGGCGGGGCCGAACGGGTGGTGGCCGAAGGCTGGCTGGAACGGGAAGCGGTCACGGCGGTGCTGGCCCAGCACGTCGACCACACCCTGCCGGTCGGCACGGTGGGGGTGCGGGCGGGAGCGATGATGGCCCGTTCCGATGAGTTCGAGGTCTGCTTCGAGGGACCGGGGGGACATGCCGCCGACGCCGGCCACCGTCCCGACCCGTTGGCCGCCGGGGTCGACTTCCACGCCCGGCTCGCTGAGCTGGTGCCTCCGACCACCGCGCTCGTCCAGGTGGGCCGCCTGCAGGCGGGCACGGCGGCCAACGTCATCCCGATCGAGGCCCGACTGGCCGGTACCCTGCGCAGCTGGGAGGAGGCGGAGGCCGACCGGCTGTGGGGAGAGCTGGAAGAACTGGCCCGCCGGACCGCCCGGCAGCGGGATGTGCAGGTCCGGGTCACCTGGCGCCGGGGAGCGCCGGCGGTCCGCAACGACCCCGGGTTGACCGAGCGGCTGCGGGCGGTCTGGCAGGCCGGACTGGGGACCGGCCAGGTCCGGGAGCTGGCCGAGCCGGCCTGGGCCGCCGAGGACTTCGGTCATTTCAGTGCCCGCCGGCCGGCCGTCTACTGGCGCCTGGGGATCCGGGGGCCCGAGCGGGGGGGGGAACCCTGGCACACCCCCCGCTTCGATCTGGATGAGGTCTCCCTGCCCATCGGCTGCTGGGCCCTGGCCGCCGCCGCCCGGACCCTGCTGGGAACGGACCCGTGAGCGGACCCCGGCGGTGGTGGGGGGCCGCCCTGCTGCCGCTGCTGCTGATCCTCCCCCGCCTGAGCGTCCCGGCGGCTCGGCAGGTAGGTGGGTACGCCCCCGGGGAATGGCAGTCGATCACGGTGACCCGGTTCGGACGTTCCCTGGTCGTGGGACCGCGCTATGTGCTGGTGGCCGGTCCGGGCGGGGTGTCCATCTTCGACCGCACCACGGAACACTGGTTGTACCCGCTCACCCGAGGGGACGGTCTGCCCACCCTCGAGGCACTCCAGGTGACCCTGGCGGCGGACGGTCGGTTCCTGGTCCGGACCAACCAGGGCAGCGGCTACTTGGAACCGTCTGAGGGACGCTTCGATCCGACCTTCGCGGGCGACACCGGTCAGGTGGTAAGACGTCCGGTGCTGCCGTCCAACCTCTTCGCTGGACCCGACTACCAGTACCTGTCCGATGGTCGCATCAGTGACCCGACCGGCCAGACGGTGCCGATCACCGACCTGGCCGACGAGGAGGGGGCGGGTCTCTGGCTGACCACCTGGGGAGTGGGTAGTGGACGGGCCGATCGGCGCACCCTCCGGCTGGAGATGAAACCCCACGGTCTCTGGGCGGCCGACGTCCGGGCCCTGGCCCTGGCGCCCGACCGGCTGGTGGCCGGCGGCCTGGGGGATGACCGGGCCACCGGGGGCCTGACCGAATGGCGGTTCCCCTTCGACCGCTGGCAGTACGCCCGGGCGGGCGAGGCCCGGGGCCTGGCCTCCGACCGGGTGTACGCGCTGGCCCTGGACGGTCCCGATGTCTGGGCGGCGGTGGAGGGGGGGGTGGTGCGGGGCCGGTTCGGGAGCAACTGGCGCTTCTGGGGTCGGGCGCAGGGACTCCCCGACGATCGGACGAGTGCGCTGGCGGTCTCCGCCGGGGTCGCCTGGATCGGGCTGATGGAGGGAGCGGCGGTGATCACGGCCGACACCATCCGGACCGTGCCGCTCCCTTTCCACGGCCGGGTGCGGGACATCGCGGCCGGTCCTGACGCGGTCTGGCTGGCCACCGACCAGGGTGCCTTCGTCTGGCGGGGCCGGTGGCCGGAGGGAACGCTGGCGCGGCTGGAGGCGCCGGGGGGTCGGCTGGACGGTCAGGTGGACGCGGTCGGAACGGGTAAGGACGAAGTATGGTGGTCGGGACCCGCCGGGGTGGTCGGCTACCAGTCGCGGACCGGGAAATGGCTGGCCAGCCCACCGGTGGGACCCTTCCTTCCGGGGGAGAGTCACGATGTAGCGGTGGACGATGCGAGCGTGTGGGTGGCCACTGCATCCGGGGTCTGGCGGCTCATCCGCTCCAGCGGAGCGTGGCACATGTACAACGAGCAGGACGGGCTCATCGACCGGCGGGTCTGGACCGTGGTGGCGCAGGAGGGCCGGGTCTGGTTCGGGACAGCCTCCGGGATCACCTGCTTCGACTGGCGCCTGAGGGTGCGCACCCCGTGAGCGCGCGGCTGGGGCGCGACCCGCTCGGGCCCGAGTTCAAGCTGATCGACCGGCTGGCCGAACGACTGCCGCCCCCGGAGGTGCTGCCGGAAGCGGTCGGCGCCGGTTTGCGCCTGGGGATCGGAGACGACGCCGCTGTCTGGCGACTCCCCGACGGGAACCTGGGCCTGCTGACCATCGACACGGTGGTCGAGGGCGTGCATGCCTATCCGCACGAACGGCCCGAGGACGTCGGGGCGCGGGCGCTCACCGCCGCGGTGAGCGATGTGGCCGCGATGGGGGGCACACCCCTCTTCGCGGTGATCGCCCTGCAGGCGCCGCGACGAGGGAGCGACGAGACACTCGAACGGCTCTACGACGGACTGGCCGAGGAAGCGCGGGTACTCGGGGTGGCGGTGGTGGGTGGCGACGTGGTTGACACTCCCGGACCGCTGGCCTTCTCCATCGCCGTCTACGGGACTTGCCCTGATGGCCGGCTCTGGCTGCGGGGGGGTGCCCGAGCGGGCGATGTGCTGGCGGTGACCGGGCGACTGGGCGGCAGCCGGGCCGGGCTCGAACTGATCGGTGATCCGGACCGTCCCCCGCGCTCAGATTGGGAGCAGCGGCTGGCCGGGCGACACCTCCGCCCGAGAGCGCGGGTGGCCGCGGCCCGGGCGCTCCAGGCCCGGGGGGGCGTCCACGGCGCCCAGGACATCAGCGACGGACTCTCCAGCGAACTCTGGCACATGGCCCTCGCCTCCGAGGTGGGCATGCGTATTGAAGCCGACGCCGTGCCCCTCCATCCCGACCTGGGACAATTCCTCGAGGCCCGTGCGGCCGGCGGCGGGGACTACCCCGACCCGGTGCGATACGCCCTCGACTCCGGAGAGGAGTACGAACTGCTGCTCTCCCTGGAGCCGGGGCATTCCGTCCTGACCGAGCCGGACCTGGGGGGGGAGGGCCCCCTCACCGTGATCGGGA
>CAZFHZ010000029.1:18132-34667 GCA_964519015.1 uncultured Gemmatimonadota bacterium
CCGTGACGGCGGGACCGCCGGAGGTGATCCTGGTCGAGGCGGGCGGGCCGGTACGGTTGCTCCCCGGCGGGTGGAGCCACCGCGGCGCTGACGGGGGTACGGCGTAGCCTTCATCATGATGATCCGGGCGGTCGTCTTCGATCTGGACAACACCCTCATCGATTTCATGCGCATGAAGGACGAGGCCGTGCGGGCGGCGGCCGAGGCCATGGTCGACGCGGGGCTCGACCTGCCGACCTCGGAGGTGGTGGCCGGGATCGAAGAGGTCTACGCCGAGCGCGGAATCGAATACCAGCAGGTGTTCGACGACTTCCTGCTGGAGCGCCTGGGCGCGATCGACTGGAAGATTCTGGCCGCCGGGGTGCTCGCCTACCGTCGCTCGCGGGAGGCCCACCTGGTGCTCTACCCGATGGTGGCCTCGACCCTGGTCGAACTGGCCAAACGGGGGCTGAAGCTGGCGGTGGTCTCCGACGCCCCGCGGCGGGAGGCGTGGATGCGGCTGGTCGCCCTGGGCGTCCACCCCTTCTTCGATGTGGTGGTGACCTTCGAGGACACGGGGCGGCACAAGCCCGACCCCGCTCCTTTCCGCCGGGCGCTCGAACTGCTCGAAGTGGACGCGGGGGAGGCGCTCATGGTCGGGGACTGGGCCGAGCGGGATGTGGCCGGCGCCCGCCGGGTGGGTATGCGGACGGTCTTCGCGCGCTACGGTGACCTCTTCGAGACCGGCGAGTCGGGCGCCGACCATGAGATCGACCGGGTGGACGCGCTGCTGAAGATCGTGGACGCCCTAAACGGCCGGGGAAGGGGGCACCGGTGAGTGTGGCCGCGGTGGGGATCGACCTGTTGGAAGTGGCGCGGATGGCACGCGCGCTCGAGCGCTGGGGAGAGGCGTTCGAACGGCGGGTCTTCACCGAGGCCGAGCGGGCGGCGGCCCGCGGCGGGGTGCCGGCCCAGGCCTTCGCGGCCCGCTATGCCGCCAAGGAGGCGGTGGCCAAGTGTCTCGGCACCGGCTTCAAACACGGGGTGCGCCGGCGGGACATCGAGGTGGTCGGTGACGAACAGGGCGCCCCTTCGATCCGCCTGCACGGGCGGGCCGCGGAGCGGGCGGCGGGGGCGCGGATCCTGGTGAGTCTCACCCACACGGCCGGTCTGGCGGCGGCGTTCGCCGTCATGGAGACGGCAGGAGCGTGACTATGTTGCTCCCCACGGGGACCCAGATGCAGAGCATCGACCGCGCTGCGATCGACGGGCTGGGCATTCCCTCGCTCGAGCTGATGGAGCGTGCTGGGCAGGGGGTGGCCGAGGTCGTCGCCGACCTGGCCGGGGAGCAGGGGGGACCGTTGGTCGTACTGTGCGGGCGAGGTAACAACGGCGGCGATGGACTGGTGGCCGCCCGCCGGCTGGCCGGGGAGGGTCACCGGGTCGAGGTCTGGCTGGCCGCTGATCCGGGGGATCTCTCCCCCGACGCCCGGACGAACTGGGACCGGCTGCTCGAGGCGGGGGTGGGGGCCAGCGGCGAGCTCACCCTCTGTCCGCTCGGGTCCGGACCGGTCGACCCGGCCCGGCTCGCCCGCGCATGGTCGGCCGCGGCAATGGTGGTGGACGCCCTGCTGGGGACCGGCAGCAGCGGCCCGCCCCGCCCGCCGATAAGCGACTGGATCGCCGCCGTCAACGCCTGCGGGCGGCCGGTGGTGGCCGTCGATATCCCCTCGGGGGTGGACGCCGACACCGGAGAAGTGCCTGGCGGGGCGGTCCTGGCGACGGTGACCGTGACCCTGGCCCTGCCCAAACTCGGCCTGCTCCTCTATCCCGGACGGGAGCATGCCGGGGCGATCCGAGTGGTGGACATCGGCATCCCGCCGGAAGCGATAGGAGCGGCCGGCCCCGCCCTCGAACTGCTCGACAATCCGTGGGCGGCGCTGGCGCTGCCGCCGCGTCCCTGGGACGGGCACAAGGGGAGTTTCGGCAAGGTGGTCGTGCTGGCCGGTTCGGCCGGCATGATGGGGGCCGGCCGACTGGTCTCGACGGCCGCCTACCGGGCCGGGGCGGGGCTGGTGCGCCACGGCGCGCCGGCCAGTCTGCTGGCGGTGGCCCATGCCGGCCGGGACGAGGTGATGATCATCCCACTGGAGGACGGCGGGAGCGGCCGGCTCATCCCGGTACCGGCCGAGGTCCTGGCCGGAGTCTATGCGTGGGCGGATGTCATCGCCCTGGGGCCCGGGTTGGGGACCGATCCCCGGACCGCGGCCTTCGTGGCCCAGGCACTGGTTAGCAGCGATCCGCGACGGGCGATGGTCCTGGACGCCGACGGGCTGAACCTGCTCGCCTCGCAAATCGACCTGCGGGCAGGCTGGCACGGTCCGCTGGTCATCACCCCGCATCCCGGTGAGGCCGCGCGTCTGCTGGAACGGCCCCTCGAGGCGATCACGGCCGACCGGGTAGGCAGCGCCCGAGCCCTGGCCGCCCGCTGGGAGGCGGTCGCCGTGCTGAAAGGCGCACCCACCGTGGTGGCGCGACCGGACGGACGGGCGGCGCTCTGCCCGCTCGGTAACCCGGGCCTGGCCAGCGGCGGGACGGGGGACGTGCTCACCGGTGTGATCGCCGGCCTGCTCGCCCAGGGGATGGAGGCCTTCCCGGCGGCCGCCCTGGGCGCCTACCTGCACGCCCTGGCGGGTGACCTGGCGGCGCTCGATGTGGGGATGTGGAGCCTGATGGCGGGGGACGTGCTCGGCTACCTGCCGGCCGCCTTCGGCTACCTGGAAGCGTGGCCCGACCGGGACGTGCTGGCCGAGGGGGTGTGGACATGAGAGCCCGCCGGACCCGGACCTGGTCGGGGCACCACCGGCCCACCCGCGAGGAGCGGGCCGGTCTGCGGGGGCGCCGACCGAAGGTGCGCCTGAGACTCGAGGCCGACCTCCGCTCCCTTCTGCTCAAGGGGATGGGGGGGGTGGCCGGGATCGCCGTCCTGGTCGTGGCACTCTCTCAGCTGCTGGGCGGTCGGGGGAGCGAGAGGCCCGGCCCGGCCAGCGGGTTGCCCGAGGCGGAACGGGCCGCCTGGAGCACCCGGCTCGAAGCGGCCTTGAAGACCGCGGCCGGCGATCAGGGTCTGCGCCAGGAGTGGGTGGTAACCACCCCACCGGGGACCCCGGGGGGTGATTCCCTGCTCACGGTGGTGGAGTTCAAGGTCCCGGGGGACGTGCACCTGGAGGTGCTCAACCTCGCCCTGACGCGGGCCGTGCAGGAGCAGGGGGGGGAGGTCGTCCGCGGCGTGGAGCGGAGCGATTCGAGGGTGGAACTCGAAGTGGCCTGGCGGGCCCGTCCGACCCATCGCCTGGTCCTCCAGCGCTACTCCCGCTACCGCCGGGTCGAGGGCCGGCTGGCCCTGATCATCGACGACTGGGGGCGGAGCGAACCCGAACTGCTCGCCTCCTTCGCCGCCCTGGGTGCCCCCTGGACCGCTTCGGTCATCCCGGGTCAGCCCCGTACGGGGGAGAACGCCCGCGCCCTCACCGCCCGGGGGATCCCCCTCATGATCCACCTGCCCATGCAACCGGAGAACGGTGAGGCGTGGGAGCTGGGGGATCAGGCCATCTACGTCGGCACGGATCCCGCGCGGATGGAGGAACTGCTGACCCAATCGATCCGCGAGGTGCCCGGGGCGCGGGGGCTGAACAACCACATGGGCTCGCGGGCAACCGCCGACGAGGCCACGATGCGCGCCTTCATGCAGGTGCTGCACCGGCACGACCTCTTCTTCGTCGACAGCGTCACGACCGCCGCCTCGACGGCCGCCGAACTGGCCCGCCGGGAAGGGGTCCGGTGGACGAAGCGCGACCTCTTCATCGATCCGGAGGACGATCCGGCGGTGATCACCCAACAGCTCCGGCTGGCGGTCGAGCAGGCGCGGCGGCAGAAGAGCGTGGTGCTCATCGGGCACCCGCGGCGGAACACCCTGACCGCCCTCCAGCAGTGGATCCCGGAGGTGCGGAACACAGGATTCGAATTCATTACCGTGGAAGATCTGCTGCAGAGCGGCGGGAGGAACGGATGACCCGACTCGGTGTCAACATCGACCATGTGGCCACGGTGCGGGAAGCCCGCAAGGCGGTCGAGCCCGACCCGATCGAGGCGGCCTTCCTGGCCGACCTTGGAGGCGCGGACGGCATCGTCTGTCATCTGCGGGAGGACCGTCGTCACATCCAGGATCGGGACCTGGAGATCCTGCGGGCGATCGTCACCAGCCACCTCAACCTGGAGATGGCACCGCTCGACGCCATGGTCCAGGTCGCCCTGCGGATCAAGCCGGATATGGCGACCCTGGTACCCGAGAAGCGGGAGGAGATCACCACCGAGGGGGGACTGGACGTGCGCGCCTCCTTCGCGCGAATCACCGCCGCCGTCTCGGCCCTCAAGGGGGCGGGAGTAGTGACCAGCCTCTTCATCGACCCCGATGTCGCCCAGATCAAGGAAGCGGCGCGGGCGGGGGCCGACTTCGTGGAACTGCACACCGGCGCCTACGCGCGCGCCCGGCGGGCGGTGGATGAGGCGATCGAGCTCGAGAAACTGGAGCGGAGCGCCCAGGCCGCGGCCAAGCTCGGGCTGGGCGTGAGCGCCGGACACGGGCTGAACTACCACAACGTGATCCCGGTCGCCGCCATCCCCGAAGTGGAGGAGCTCAACATCGGTCACAGCATCGTATCGCGGGCCGTCATGGTGGGCATCGAGCGGGCCGTCCGGGAGATGGTGGAGCTGATCCGCCGGGCGGGCTGAGGAGACACCTCCGGTGTCGGCGCCCGGGAAGGACCCGGCCCTCATCCGGGCGATGTTCGACGCCGTCGCCCCGCGCTACGACCTCCTCAACCATCTGCTCAGCCTGGGGCTCGACCGGCGCTGGCGGCGGGTCACCGCCCGCCGGCTGGCCCGGCTCGGTCCCGCCGGCAGCGTGCTCGATGTGGCCACCGGCACCGGTGACCTGCTGCTGGAGCTGACCCGGACCCTGCCGCGCACAACCCCGCTGGTCGGACTCGACGTCTCCCGGTCGATGCTGAGCCGGGCGGCGGCCAAACGTGCTCCCCGCGCCCGACCCATCCTGCTGCTCCAGGCCGATGCCCTCCGGCTCCCCTTCCCCGATGCCTCGCTCGGGGCGGTCACCATCGCCTTTGGACTGCGCAACCTGCCCGACCTGCGGGAGGGGGTGCGCGAACTGGTCCGGGTCGTGCGGCCGGGCGGACTGCTCGCGGTGCTGGAATTCACCCGGGGACGAGCCCGCTGGGCCGAACCTCTCTTCCGGCTCTGGTCCCGGCACTTCATCCCGCGGGCCGGGCGCCTCCTCTCCGATCCCGCGGCCTACCGCTACCTGCCGGAGAGCATCGAGGCCTGGGTCACGCCGGAGGGATTGCGGGGTGTCCTGAAGGAGGCGGGGGCCCCGCCGGTAGAAGAACGTGCGTTCACCGGCGGCGTCTGCACCCTGGTGGTGGGGCAGCGGACCGTCCGGGACCCATCCTGAGGACCCACAGCAAAGGAGACATCGGATGGCGCGGCGCAGCCTGGTTCTACGCTGCCTGCCGCTGGTGGGGTTGACGCTGCTGCTGGCGTGGACGACCCCCCTGGCGGCCCAGCAACTCCCGCAGACGGGCGCGGAGAAGGCGGGCTGGTCCCGCCCTACCTCCCAGGAGGAACTGACCGACTTCCTCTTCGAGGTCCAGGCGCGCACCGACAAGATGCGGGTACGCGAGCTGACCACGACCTGGCAGGGACGCACGCTCTGGCTGGTCGTGCTGGGCGATCCGCCCCCGGCCACCCCGGGTACCGCCTGGCTGAGTGGCAAGCCGACCGTGCTGCTGGGGGAGAATGTGCACGGCGGCGAGCTCTCGGGACGGGAGGGGGGACTGCAGCTGCTGCGGGAGCTGACCCTGGGTGAATTGCAACCCCTGCTCTCGAAGGTCAACGTCCTCTACATACCCAGCATCAACCCGGACGGAGCGGCCATCCGCAACCGCACCAACAGTTACGGCTACGACATGAACCGCGACTACGTGGTCCTGGAGACTCCGGAGATCTCGGCCCTGGTCGAGGACGTACTGCTGGAGTGGTGGCCCGACGTGCACGTGGACGCCCACAACGGTGGCGCCTACCCCTACAACCTGACCTACCAGTCCACCCTCCACCCGAGTGCCGACCCCGAGCTGGTCGCCCTGGCCAATGGTCCCATGTACGAGGCGGTCAAGGCGCACATGGAAGCGAAGGGGTTGAAGCTCTTCTTCTACTCCGGGCCGCGGCGCAATTCCGAGACCGGGGTGTGGGAGTGGACCACCACCGAACCCAACCTGCGCAAGCAGCACTCCTACTCCGGCTTCCAGAACATGGTCGCCCTCCTCTTCGAATGCCCGGGAGGCACGCTCGAAGAGCAGGCGCGGGCGCAGCGGGAGGGGCAGGCGGGCCTGCTGGGCTGGGTGGCCGACCATGCCACCGAACTGCGTTCCACGATCATGGCGGCACGCCGGCGGACCGTGACCGGAGCCCGAACCGAGGTGCCGATCGGCTGGCAGGAGACCACCTACCCCGGGAAGGTGTCCTTCTACGTGCGCGAGTCGCGCGAGGCCGAGCCGGTGCTGGTGGAGGGGGTCCTGCGCACCAAGTACATCCCCTCTGAGACGCGCACCCGCCCCTGGGCCTATGCCTTCGACGGCAACCTGCACGAGGTCGCCGCTACCCTGCGGCGGCATGCCATCGAAGTGGAACGGCTGCGCGAACCGGTGACGGTGAGCACCGAGAAGTACCGTCTCACCTCGCTGGAATGGGCCACCCGCGTCTACCAGAACCACCTGATGGCGACCGTGGACGTGGACGTCTTCACCGAGGAGACCACCCTGCCGGCGGGGACCTACCTGGTGCGGATGGCGCAGAACGGGGCCAACGTGGCCTCCTACCTGCTCGAGCCCGACACCGACGACAGCCTGGTGGACTGGAACTTCCTCGACTGGGCGCTGCGGGCTCCGGCCCCGGCCCGGGCGACCCCCCCTGGGGCCGACCCGGAGAACCCGGAAGCGGCCCCGCCGCGCATGCCGCAGCGGGCCCAGCAGGGAAGCGCCCTCCCGATCTACCGGATCCTCAAACCGGTGGGGGTGAAGGCGGTCCTGCTCCCCTGAACCGACGGCCGACCCGTCGGAACCGCGACCCCGATCGGAACCCACCCGGCCGGGGTCGTCTCCGTCCGGAGTCCGGCTCAGCCCCGCCGGAAGGGGATCCCGCGGGCTGTCAGGCAGAAGGGTCCCAAGGAATCAGGCACTGGTTTCTCCAACCACCTGTTCTGGAGTACACTCTCCCTCAACTTCTCGCCGTGCGGCTCCGGGACCATTCTGACGTTGGCCCTTCGAATCACCAGGCCTGAAGACGGACGTCGGTGATCAACAAGCGTATCGGACCCTACCAGATTCTTAAAAAGCTCGGCTCCGGCGGGATGGGCGAAGTCTGGCTGGCCGAGGATACCCGGTTGGAGCGGCAGGTGGCGCTGAAGTTCCTGCCCCTGCAGGCGACGCAATCGGAAGAGGAGAAAGCTCGCTTGGTCCAGGAGGCCAAAGCGGCCGCGCGGCTGAACCATCCGAACATCGCCCAGGTCTACGAGATCGGTAATGACGCAGGCATCCCCTACATCGTCATGGAATATGTGGCCGGGGGGTCACTCCGGGACCGGTTGGAATCGGCCCGCGGGCGTCCCTTATCACTTGACGACGTCCTGAGCTGGATCAAACAGGCGGCCGAGGGACTGGGGGAAGCCCACCGCCAGGGCATTACCCACCGGGATATCAAGCCTGACAACCTCATGCTGACACTGACCGGCCAGCTCAAGATCACCGATTTCGGCCTGGCCAAGTTGGATAATGTGACCCGGTTGACCGTATCGGGCGCAGTCCTAGGCACGATCAACTATATGAGTCCCGAACAGGTACTGGGCAAGGATATCGACCACCGCACCGACCTCTTTTCCCTCGGGGCAACTCTGTTTGAACTGTTGACCGGTCATAAGGCCTTCCACGGCCGTGATGCCAATGCCACCTACTTCTCCATTCTGAATGACGAGGTCAATCCCCTGAGTCGATACCGCTCCGATATCACCGGGGACCTGCCGCTGCTGCTACAGAAACTCCTCCAGAAAGACCCGGAGCTTCGTGCGCAGAGTTCGGTTGAAGTAGCTGGTGACCTCCGCCGGATGCTAGCCGGTGTTCCCCGTGAAAGGGGCCGGGTCCGGCCGATCCGCTCACTCCTGCGTAAGATCCATCAGGTACATTCAGACACCTGGCTCACTCTGGGTATAGGTTCACTGGCCCTCGGTCTCCTGCTGACACCGGAAGTACGGCTGTTCACCAACGCCGTTCATCTCTATTCCTACCGGGGGACTGGATACTTGCCGGAACTTATCTGGTCGGGCTTGGGAGTCGGGGGAAGCACGGATCTCCAAGAGCGGTTGGATCGCCTCAAGGCTTCCCGGGATGTGGATGCCTATGTGGCTTCAGCCCTGATCCGAATCGACAGTTTCTATCGACCCGCTGCCGGCACACCTGCCGCAGTGGAAAGGGAGGTCGAGGGAGCACTGAAACTCTCGCCGACTGATGCATCCCTATATGGCCTAAAAGCCCAGTGCCGACAGGCGTTTCGGGGGCTGACCGACTCGATCGCCTATGCATCAGCGCTCACGGCCAGGCGTCTTGATCCGGAGAACGGGGCCTATGCCTTTCTGGCGTTTGTGCCCGCACAGCTCTGGGGTGACTCTACCCAGGCCGAGAGCTACCTCCGGGAGGTGGTATCGGCCCCCCGCTTCAGTCTGGGCTGGTCGGACTACTACAGTTGCGTCTACCGCTGTCTCAATACCCTCGGTCTTCTGAAGCCGGACTGGCGGCAAAGGTACCTGCCAGAACCCAGAATATCCCTGTACGCCACAGCCGTCCGGTCCTTCCTGGGCCGCGATTTCTATATTTGGGAGCTGGCGGACGCCAGAAGAATGGAAGTGCGATATCACTCCTCCAACATTACCGATACCAACGAACGGATTGAGCGGAGTCAGCTGGTGGAGGCGGTTGGTTATCGGATCTTCTCCGATCAGACCCTCCCGACCTTTATGGCTGCCGCTTCTGGGGGAGCGATCATCAGGACCAGTCATGATGAGCAGCTCGCCCTGACCACGGAGGAAGACCCTGCCCGATATGGAATCCTTAGTAAAGGATCCATGGTGAGCGTCGCTACGCAACTGCTCATCCGCTCGCAGAGCCAGAGACTGTCTGCCCAGCAGAATCTGGCGGAATTCAGTATCGTCTGGCTGGGGCTCGGGGCGTTTACCTTTGTGGTATTATTGTGGACGGCGTTGAACCTTCTGCTATTCCGTGGCTTGAAGAAGAGTCCAATTGAAGGGCGCAAGAAGCTGATACAACGGGACGTCCCGCATTTCCTTCTGATCTCCTATTCAGCCGGGGTTGTGGGGATCTTTCTATTGTTCACTCCCTCGGCTGAAGATGGCTCTATCCTGGTTCTGGTCCCGACGTGCTTCCTCATCGTGGCCGTTATCCTGATCCATCTGCTAAGCCGGGCACTACAGAGCGTACCGTTCCGTTGGCAGCTGCCCTTTTGGGGATTGGTAATGGTCTGGGTCGGGCCCAGCTTGGTCATGTATCCTTGGGGGATTGCTGATTGGATGGGTCTGGGGATTGTGCCGCTGCTCGTGCTACTGCTTCTGTTCGGAGTAGGTGCCTTGATCCTCTGGCGCCGCTATCGGGTGGATCTGGCCGCTGGGCTTCCCTGGATCTGGAGAAAGGTCCTGCTGATTTCATCGGCGGTACTACTGATCGCCACCCTCTCGCTCTGGTTCCAGTCGGTCAGTATCGAACAGGAACTCGCCGATGCCATGTGGACGCCGAATCCCACTATTGTAAGGTATTGAGGGTCGCTTCCTCTCTGAATCGATCATCCGGATAGAGAGACACCAGGACTGGGTTCGAACGGAAGAAAGAAGGCTCAGCCCCGCCGGAAGGTGATCCCGCGGGCCTCCAGCCAGGCCTCCAGGTGGGCCCGGGGTCCGCGCGGGCTGCCCCGGCGGTAGCGCAGCTCGTAGGTCCGCCGGGCGGTCGCAACCTGCAGCTTGTGGCTCCCCTCCACGGCCACCGAACGGATGCTCTCGGCCGGCAGGAAGGCCCGCCAGCGCGGGGTGCGCAGCACCAGCGCCCGGGGGGTGAGCACGGCCTCCCCCATGCCGCGTGGGACCAGCGGCTGGTCCCCGCCGCCGTCGGAGAGCCGCAGGAAAGGCCAGTGACGATGCGGGTCGGGACCGGGGGGGGCGAGGGAGCGACGCTCCTGGCCAGAGAGGGCCACCGCTCGCGCCCAGACCCGCAGGGGACGGGGTCCGCTCCCCGCCCAGTCGAGGTGGGTACCGTCGAGCAGCACCCCCCGGGCGCCGCAGCGCAGGCAGAAGACCGATCCGTCCCGGCGGCCCCGCACCGCGTCGGGATGGGCACAGCTCGGGCAGCGCCAGATCAGACGGCCCACGTCGCTGGCGCTCCGGCGCCGGAGGGAAGGAGGACCGGGATGGGTGGCCAGGGCGTCGACCAGCCAGTGTTCGGTCTGGGGACCGCCGGCCGGGCGCACCGGCTCCCCCCACTGGAAGCGGACCCGACTTCGGTGGGGCCCCCGCCCCCAGCGGGGCCAGAGCCGGAAAGAGCCCTCGATCCGGACCGCCAGTACGGGGGCGTCGGCCAGGTTGAGCAGCCGGGCCACCCCGGCCAGGATGGGGGAAGGACCGCCGTCCCACGACCGCTCCCCCTCGGGAAAGATGCCCACCACCCCGCCCGCGCACAGTGTGCGCAGGACCTGGCGCAGGGCCCATGGGTCGGGGGAGTGACGGCGCAGCCGGATACAGCCCGCTCCCTCCAGCAGCCAGCGGTCGGCCCTCCGCCGGAACGCCTCGACTGCGGTCAGGAAGGCGATCGGGCGGGGGAAGGCGGCCACCAGCAGGAAGGCATCCAGATAGGAGCGATGGTTGGCCACCACCACCAGGGGTCCCTCGGCCGGCACCGAGTCGGCCGGCGGGTGCTCCAGTCCGCAGTAGAGGCGGAGCAGCGGCCGGATCGCCCCGCGGACGAGACGGTAGAGCAGGGGTGCCCGGGAGAGCCTGTGCATGGGCGGAGGATAGTCCGCACCGCCGGGTGGAGCAACGGGTCAGGGGGGAAGGGTCGTTGACACTCCGTATGGCGGCATCTACTTTTCATCATTCTGCGGGCGGGGCGTCCGAACCCGCGATCCCAACTCTCGTCACAGGGCAGAGTAGAGTGTGAAACGGGACAATCGCTTCCGCATCGGGCTTGTCGTGGTGCTGGTCGTGGCCTCGATCTGGTCGCTCATGCCGACCATCCGGAAAGCCGGTATGAGTGAAGAGGCCCGCCAGCGTATGGCACTCCAGGACCCCAATGGCTGGAAGAACCTCGATGCCAACGCGATCAAGCTCGGGCTCGACCTGCGGGGCGGCATGCACCTGGTCATGGAGATCGACCTGGCCTCGCTCCCCGAGAGCGCCCGGCGCGAGGCGCTCGACCGCTTCGAACAGGTGATCCGCAACCGGGTGGACCAGTACGGGGTGTCCGAACCGGTCATCCAGAAGCAGGGGAACAACCGCCTGATCGTCGAACTGGCCGGCGTGGACGACCCGGAGCGGGCGCGCGACTTGGTCGGCCGGACCGCCCTGCTGACCTACAACCTGCTCAAGTCGGGCGATGTGATGACCGACCTGGTCCAGCGCATCAACCGGGCACTCTACGACGGGCTGCGCAGCGGCCAGATCCCCCGCCGGCGCATCGGACTCGACCTGGTCATGGACACGAGTCCCGAACTGGGGGCCTTCGCCGGCCTGGACACCACCGCCGCCGACTCGACCCGGGTGCCGGAGCAGCCGCTCAACCTCTACCTCTTCGGCGATCCGCGCACCCCCGAGGTGCTCTACGCCGAGGAGGAGAAGATCGCCTGGATCGACTCCATCCTCACCCTCCCGCAGGTACAGCGCCTGATCCCCGGCGACGCCGAGTTCCACTGGGGGATGTGGCCCGACGAGCGCCTCACCACGGGCGGCCGGAAGTTCCGCGAGCTCTTCCTCACCGAAGCCGCACCGATCATCGATGGAAAGCTGCTCGAGGATGCCTCGGTGACCATCGGGGGCCCGCAGGACCCGGATGCGGCCGGGCAGCCGGTGGTCAACTTCGTACTCAACGCCGAGGGAGGGCGGATCATCGGGCGGGTGAGCCAGGCCAACATCGACCGCCGGATGGCCATCATCCTGGACGGCCGGGTGGCCGTGGCCCCCTTCATCCGGAGCCGGCTGGGACCCACCTCCCGGATCACGGGCATCAACAACATGAAGGAAGCGAGGAACATCTCGATCGTGCTCGACTCGGGCGCCCTGCCGGCGACGGCCCGGATGGTCGAGAACCGCACCGTGGGCCCGAGCCTGGGCTTGGACAGTATCCGGGCGGGGACCACCTCGGCCCTGATCGGACTGGCCCTGGTCGTGCTCTTCATGGTCGCCTACTACAAGGGCTCCGGCTTCATCGCCGACCTGGCGCTCTTCCTGAACATGCTCTTCATCCTGGCCGTGCTGGCCGGGTTCCACTTCACGCTGACCATGCCGGGTATCGCGGGCATCATCCTGACCATGGGCATGGCGGTGGACGCCAACGTGCTCATCTACGAGCGGATCCGCGAGGAACTCCGTACCGGCAAGACCCCCCGGGCGGCGGTGGATGCCGGCTACACGAACGCAACCAGTGCGATCGTGGACGCCAACGTCACCACCCTCATCACCGGCATCGTGCTCTACCAGTTCGGCACCGGTCCGATCCGGGGCTTCGCGCTCACCCTCTCGGTAGGCATCATCTCTTCGGTCTTCACTGCGCTGATCGTCACGCGGCTGGTCTTCGAGGGACTGCTCAACCGAGCGTCCTTCCGCAAGGTCAGCATCTAAGGGAGCGGTACCCGTGCAACTGTTCGTCAACGCGAACTACGACTTCCTGAGCGTCCGAAGGTACGCCTACCTCTTCTCGCTCGCCATCCTCCTGGTCGGGGTGGTCAGCGTGATCTCCAAAGGCGGCCTTAACTACTCGATCGACTTCGAGGGCGGACTGATGATGCGGGTGGCCTTCGAGCAGCCGGTCCCGATGGGGGAACTGCGCCGGATCGTAGCCGAGGTCTCCACCAAGACCCCTGAGATCACGCGCGACGTGGACGAAGCAGGCAACTACATCATCCGGATCGAGCGGCTGGAGGAGGCCGAGGGGGAGGCCGCCGCCCAGCAGATCCAGAACCGGCTGGGTTCCGCCTTCCCCGGCAACCCGGTCACCATCCGGAGCGTGGAGGACGTCGGTCCGAAGGTGGGGAGCGAGCTGAGGACCAAGGCCGTCTGGGCGGTCCTGTGGGCCATGATCGGCATCCTCATCTATGTTTCCTGGCGCTTCGAGTTCCGCTTCGCGGTGGCCAGCATCATCCCCCTCTTCCACGACGTGCTCACCACGCTGGGCATCTTCAGCCTGATGAACATCGAGATCAGCCTGCAGACGGTCGCCGCCATCCTGACCATCGTGGGGTATTCGCTGAACGATACCATCGTGGTGCTCGACCGGATCCGGGAGGACCTGAAGCGATACCGCCAGGAGAATTACGACTGGATCTTCAACCGGGCCATCAACGAGACGCTCAGTCGAACGATCATGACCTCCTTCACCACTCTGGTCGTGGTCTTCGTGCTCTGGCTGGCCGGCGGTTCGGTCATCCACGACTTCGCCTTCGCCCTGCTGGTGGGCATCGTTATCGGTACCTACTCGTCTATCTTCGTCGCCGCGCCGATCCTGGTCGAATGGCAGCACTGGCGGCCGCGAGCCCGCACGAAGAAGGCGCGCCAGTAGTCCCGGATACCTTGACCGGATCCTGGGGAGGAGACCGCGAGCGCCTCCGGCGCCTGGCCGACCGGCTCGAAGGCCTGGTGACCGAGTCCCTTCATCCCGCTGCCGCTCGTCTGGACACCCTCACCACCCTCGAACTGCTCGACGTGATCAACCGGGAGGAGACGGAAGTAGCGCCGGCGGTGGCCCGGGTGTTACCCGCCGTGGCCGAGGCGGTCGAGCGGATCGTGACGGTCCTGCGCGGCGGGGGCCGGCTCTTCTACCTGGGGGCGGGCACCAGCGGCCGGCTCGGCGTACTGGATGCCAGCGAATGCCCCCCCACCTTCGGGGTCGATCCTACGGTGGTGACCGGGGTGATCGCCGGCGGGGATCCGGCGCTGCGGCGATCGAGCGAGGGATTGGAGGATGACGGACCTTCCGGATGGGCCGACCTGGAGCGGGCGGGCGCCCGTAGGGGGGACATCGTGGTGGGGATCACGGCCAGCACCCGCACGCCTTACGTGGTCTCAGGTTTGGTCGAAGCCGGACGACGCGGGTTGACCACCGTCTACCTGAGCTGCAACCCGCAGGGAGAGCCGGATCTGGAAGCGGATGTGACCATCGCCCCGGTGCTGGGGCCGGAGGTGGTCGCCGGTTCCACCCGGCTGAAGGCAGGTACCGCCACCAAGATGGTGCTCAACCTGCTGTCCACCGCCGCCTTCGTGCGTCTGGGTAAGACCTGGGGTAATCTCATGGTCGATGTGCGGCCGGTGAGCGAGAAATTGCGGGCCCGCGCCCGTCGGATCGTCATGCTGGCCTGTGGGGTCGGATTTGACGAGGCCGACCGGGTTCTGCGCGAAGTAGGGGAGGAGAGCCGGGCGGCCATCCTGGTGCTGGCCGGCGGTCTCCCAACGGATCAGGCCCTCGAACAGGCCCGCTCGGGCCGCCCGCTGCGCGAGCTGCTGGGTGGTGCCGCACCGGCGCTGGCGGGAGAATCTTTGGCGGGATCATCCGATAGCGGGAAAGAACGGGAGGGGTCACGATGACGCATCCGGCCGTGCACACCGATCGCGCACCGAAGGCGATCGGGCCTTACAGCCAGGCCAAGACCGTCGATCTGGGCGGCGGTCGCCGGCTGATCTTCAGCGCGGGCCAACTCGGCCTCAACCCGGCCACCGGACAGTTCGCCCCCGGCGGGGTGGAGGAGCAGACCCGGCAGGCGCTCAAGAACCTGACCGCCGTGCTCGAAGCGGCCGGCGCCGGCTGGGAGCACGTGGTCAAGACCGTCATCTTCATGGCCGACATGAAGGACTTCGGGGTAGTGAACCCCATCTACGGCGAGTGCGTTCCTGATCCCCCTCCGGCCCGTTCCACCGTGGCGGTGAAGGAACTACCCATGGAGGGATTGATCGAAATCGAGGTGGTGGCCGTCGTCTGAACGGCCCGCACGGGAACCTGAACCAGGAGAGGGGGTGAGACGACGGTGACGAGTGAACAGATCCGGCTGACCGCCATGGTCAGCTGTGCCGGCTGAGCATCCAAACTGGGTCCGGCGGACCTGAAGCGGGTACTCGAGCGACTCGAACCGGAAGACTACCCCGACCTCCTGGTCGGACGGAAGAGCTTCGACGACGCCGGGGTGTGGCGTCTCGATGAGGCCACCGCGCTGGTGCAGACGGTCGACTTCTTCACCCCCGTGGTGGACGATCCGCGGACCTTCGGGGCGATCTCGGCGGCCAATAGTCTCTCCGACGTCTATGCCATGGGAGCCCGGCCGTTGACCGCCCTGGTGGTCGCCTGTACCCCCCCCGGTTTCGATCTCGACCAGCTGGCCGAGATCTTCGCGGGCGGGCAGGGGAAGATGCATGAGGCGGGGGTGGCCCTGCTGGGCGGGCACACGGTCAAGGCCCCTGAGCTGAAGTACGGACTCGCGGTCACCGGCGTGGTGCACCCGGATCGGGTGGTCACCAACGCCGGGGCGCGCCCGGGCGATCGGCTCTATCTGACCAAGCCGCTGGGCACCGGGGTGATCACCACCGCCTTGAAGGAGGAGGCGTGCCCGCCCGAGGTGCTGGCCGAAGCCGTGCGCGTCATGCTCATCCTCAACCGCGCGGCCTCCGAGGCCATGGTCGAGGCCGGCGCCTCCGCCTGCACCGACGTGACCGGATTCGGCCTGCTCGGTCATGCCCACCAGCTGGCCCATTCCAGCGGGGTCAGCCTGCGCCTGGACACCTCCGCCCTCCCCCTGCTGCCCGGTGCGGCCGAGGCGGCGGCGGCGAGGCACATCCCGGCTGGATTGAAGGCCAACCAGGCCTTCCTGGAGGAGTGGATCCGGGACGAATCGGGAGGTGTCGGTCCACGCGATCTGCTCTATGATCCGCAGACCAGCGGCGGGTTGCTCATCGCGATCCCGGCTGCGCGTGCCCTTCAGCTGGCCGAGGCGCTGGCCGGGCGCAGTGTGGGCGTCCATCCGATCGGACAGGTCGAGGAGGGTCCGGCCGGCCGTCTGGTGCTGGCGCGCGGATCATCGTTCTGATGCGGGGGGATTGATGGGGTCTGGTGGCCCCCGAGGCCTTCAAAGCCTTCTGCCGGGCGTTCGTAGCGTCCGGGGTGGGTTCGATTCCCACC
>CAZFHZ010000030.1:0-29679 GCA_964519015.1 uncultured Gemmatimonadota bacterium
TTCGTCATGATGGAGATCGTCCGCTGCCTCACCCACCGGCTCACCGCCGCCCACGTGCAGCTGGCCGGTCTGATGATCTGAAGTCGAGCCGGTCGGCCCGACCCATCTCCACTACGGCCAGGAAGAGGATCTGGGCCAGATCCTCCATGATCTCGGGGGTGATGGTCGTGATGTCGTCGCGGGTGTTGTGATAAAAGGAGCGTGACCCCGAGGTCGAGAAGGAAATGGAAGGCACACCCGCCCACATGAAGCGAGCGGCGTCCAGCCGCGGGCGGCCCAGGTTGGCGTTGAAGCCCCCCCGCATGATACGGTGCACCCAGCGGTCGTTGGCCTGCTCGATGAAAGTCCAGAAGGCGGGGTAGTTGCCACCTCCCCCGCCGCTGATCCGGTCCCCGCAGCCCACTCCGTCCAGGTTGAGCAGGCCGATAGTCCGCTCCAGCGGGAAGACGGGGTGTTCCAGGAACCAGGCGCTCCCCGCCACTCCCTGTTCCTCGGCCCCGAAAAAGAGGAACATCACCGAGCGACGGGGCCGGACCGGGCTGGAGGCCAGCGCCTCGGCCGTCGCCATGATGACCGCTACCGCCGAGCAGTTGTCGTTGGCTCCGGGCATCAGTTCGTAGTTGTAACCCAGACCGTCCAGATGTCCTCCCAGGATGATGACCTCATCCTTGAGGGCGGGATCGGAGCCCTCGAGCAGCCCGATCACGTTATAGGCCACGCCTTCCGGGTGGTGCTCGGTGGTGTTGCGGATGGTCACGGTCTTCCCGGTCGCGAAGGAGGCAGGCTTGAGACCATCGCGGATGCCCCGCGCCAACTCCCGGTGCACCCGGCCGGTACCGGCGAAGAGGTCCTCGACCACCGTCGTGTTGACCGCTGAGTAGACGAACCCCTCGATGTAGGCGTTGTTCGGATTCACGATGTGGTAGTCGTAGAGCATGCCGACCGCCCCGTGCCGGGCGGCGTTCTCCAGCTTGTACTGATGGAAGGAGTAGGAACGCCACCTGGCGAACAGCTCGGCGTCCGGATCGGGCCCCACCGGGGCCTCCGGCTCCATGAGCACGATCTTCCCCTTCACATCCACCCCACGGTACTCATCGAAGCCCAGCTCGGGGGCGGTGATGCCGTAGCCGACGTAGACGACCTCGGCGGTCACCTCGCCACTGCCGCTGGTGGAGCCGGGGAAATAGTCCTCCTCGAATACGTAAGGCTTACGGATGACCGCTCCCCCCCGGACCGGTAAGTCCAGCCACACCCCACAATCCGGTTTGATCAGGGTGTAGGGGTTGGGGAAGGCCTGCAGGTAGGTCCCGTCTCCGGCCCCGGGGGCGATCCCCCACGCCTTGAGATGGGCGATGACCCATTCGGCCGAAGCGTTGAAGGTCGGGGTGCCGGTCAGCCGGCCGCCGAAGAGGGGGGAGGCGAGGGTGTCCACCCAGCCGTAGAGGACCTGGCTCTGGATGGTGTGCATGACTTGAAGAAGCCGCTGCTCCTCGCTCTGTTCCTGGCCGCGCTGGGCCCGGGCCACCGACGGGGCCAGGACCAGCACGAGCAGGGCGCCGGACAGGCTCAGGGAGAAGAGAGAGGGGCGGCGGGAGGGAAGGGGAAACGGCATCGTCAGGGACTCCGGGTTCGGGTTCCCCGGCATGGTAGCCGGGGCGGGCTGGAATCCGCACCTGACAAATGGCCCGGTCGTGGTAGAATCGGCGGGTCACGCTCACGTTCCCGGGGAGGTCGGTTCATGCCCAGGTATTCCATCACCGTCAATGGCCGGCGGCACACCGTTGACGTCGACGAGGACACCCCGCTGGTCTGGGTGCTGAGGGATTCTCTCGGACTGCTCGGCACCAAGGTCGGCTGCGGGGTGGGGGAGTGCGGTTCCTGCGCCGTCTTCGTCAACGGCGCGCTCGAACGCTCCTGTGTATTGCCTATCAGCGCCCTCGACAACGCGCGCATCGAGACCATCGAGGGGCTCTCGGCCGACCGGAGCCACCCTGTCCAGCGCGCCTGGGTCGAGGAACAGGTCCCCCAGTGCGGCTGGTGCCAGTCGGGCCAGATCATGGCGGCGGTCGACCTGCTCAAGCGCAAGCCCCGGCCCACCGACGCCGATATCGATGAGGCCATGTCCACCTTCCTCTGCCGTTGCGGGGCCTACCAGCGCATCCGCCGGGGGATCCACCGCGCCGCCGGGGGGAGGTAAGCCATGCCGACCATCGTCAAGATCGATCGCCGCGACTTCCTCAAGATTTCCTCGGGCGCGGCCGGCGGGCTTGTGCTCGGCCTCCACCTGCCGCTTCCGGCCGGCGCGGAAGGAGCGGCCGAGTTTAAACCGAATGTCTTCATCGCCGTCCAGACGGACGGGAGCGTGCTCTTCACCACCCCCCGTCCCGAGATGGGGCAGGGTTCCCGGACCGGCCTGAAGATGATCGTGGCCGACGAGCTGGAATTCCCCTGGGAGAAGATCCGCATCGAGATGGCCCTGGCCGGTCCGCGGGAGGTCTGGGGGAGCATGACCGCCGGCGGCTCGACCAGCATCCGCCAGTTCTTCTCTCCCCTCGGGGATGCCGCCGCCACCGCCCGCCAGATGCTGGTGACGGCCGGGGCACAGCGCTGGGGGGTCGGCGAGCGGGAGTGCCGGGCCCGGGATGGCCGGGTCGAGCACCTACCCAGCGGCCGGACCCTCGGCTACGGCGAGCTGGCCGAGGCCGCCGCCGCCCTGCCGGTGCCCGAACGGGTGGTCCGCAAGGCCTCCTACGAGTACCGCTTCATCGGCTCGGAGCGCCGCCGGGTGGACATCCCGGAGAAGGTGGATGGGAGCGCCGTCTTCGGGCTCGACTTCCGCCTGCCGGGGATGAGGTTCGCGGTCGTGAGACGTCCCCCCACCTTCGGTGGGAGCCTGCGCGGGTTCGACCCGCTCGAGACGATGAAGGTGCGTGGGGTGGAACAGGTCGTCCCGATCACCGCCGGAGTGGCGGTGGTGGCCGCCTCGACCTGGGCCGCCCTTAAGGGGATGGACCGGCTCAAGATCGACTGGGATCCCGGTCCCAACACCGGGGTTTCCAGCGAGACCATCGCCCGCCAGCTGGAAGTGGACGGACAGAGTGAACCGATGGCGGCCGAGGAAGTGAGGGGCGCGCGCGAAGTGTTCGCGCGGGCTACCCGCACCATCCAGGCTGTCTATGAGAACCCCTTCATCTCCCACTCCCCGCTGGAGCTGATCAACTGCACCGCCTGGGTGAAGGAGGATGAGGCGGACGTCTGGGTGCCCACCCAGGCGCCCCAGACCTCCTGGTCGGCGGCCGCCAACGCCCTCGGCTTCCCCCTCGAGAAGGTCCGGGTGCACACCCTCTACACGGGCGGGGGCTTCGGCCGTCGGCTGACCGCCGAGTGGTGCGCCGACGCGGTGGAAGTCTCCCGAGCCATCGGCGGACCGGCCCAGATCCTCTGGACCCGCCCGGAGGACACCACCCACGACAACTACCGCCCGATCAGCCGCCACCAGATGGAGGCCGCTTTCGACGCCTCAGGCCGGTGGATCGGCTGGCGCCATCGGGTGATCGCCCACTCCACCTCGGGGGCCGGCAATCCGGAACGGATGGCCACCCGGGTCGATTCGGGAGCGATGGACGGGGCGTGGCGGCTGGCCTACAACTGGCCTTCGGCCCTGATCGAGTGGAAGATGTCCAACACCCCGCTCACCACCGGCGCCTTCCGGTCGGTCTACGCCCAGCAGAACTGCTTCGCCACCGAGGCTTTCCTGGACGAAGTGGCGGCCGAACTGAAGAAGGATCCGCTCGCCCTCCGTCTGGAACTGCTCGAGGGGAGCGACGCCCGGCTGGCGGCGGTGCTGAAGAAGGCCGCCGAGGGGATCGGCTGGGGGCGCACCCTGCCCAAGGGGCGCGGGTTGGGAATCGCTTGCACCCACTGTTTCGGCAGCCGGGTGGCCCACGCCGTGGAGGTCGAGGTGTTCCCGGACGGGCGGGTCAAGGTCCATCAGGTCCACAGCGCCGTCGACTGCGGTCTGGCGATCTATCCCGACGGGGTGCGCCAGCAGATCGAGGGAGGAGTGGTGATGGCCCTGACCGCCGCCCTGAAGGCGCAGATCACGGTCAAGGGGGGGCAGGTCGAGCAGCAGACCTTCGCCGACTATCCCCTGCTGACCATCGGCGAAACGCCCGAGGTGACCGTGTACATCATCAACGGCGGCGACCCGGTCGGAGGGGTGGGGGAACCCCCCATCCCGCCCCTGGCGCCGGCCCTGGTCAACGCCATCTACGCCGCCACCGGGAAGCGCCTCCGGAAGCTGCCGATCGGGCGGGTGCCTGTTTGAGGGGCCATTATTTGAGGGGCCACTAGATGAACGAGCTGCGCCGGATCGTGGCGGCTGCCGGCCGGCTGGAGCGGGGAGGGCAGCGGCCCGTCCTGGTCACCCTGGTCGAGGTGACCGGTTCCGCCTACCGCCGACCGGGAGCCCGGATGCTGGCCGACCGGGCGGGCAACACCTTCGGCGCGGTCAGCAGCGGCTGCCTGGAGGGGGACCTGGCCGAACGGGCCCGGCAGGTTGCCGAGGAAGGGGCCCCCCGCCTGGTCGCCTACGACCTGGACGAGAGCGATGGCCTGGCCTGGGGGCTGGGCCTGGGTTGTCCCGGCTCGGTCCGGCTCCTGATCGAACCCTTGACCCGGGGGCTGACCGGCCTGCTCGGCACAGTGGCCACCCATCCGGCCCCGGTCGTACTGGGCACGGTCTTCGAGGCGGGCGAAGAGGCCGGCCTGAAACCGTGCGACCGGTTCGCCCGCCCGGCCGGAGCCCAGGCCGAAGCGGAGATCCCGGTCGACCCCGCCCTTCGAGCTGAGCTCGAGACGGCCATCGGCGAGGTCGCTGCGGGAGGGCGTCCCCGCACCATCCGGCTGGGGGAGGGGGAGCGGGCCTTCGCGCTCCTGCTGGAACGCCTCTCCCCGCCGGTGCGGCTGCTCATCTTCGGTTCGGGCGCCGACGCCCGGCATCTCGCCCGCCTGGCCGCCGGCCTGGGCTGGGAGACCTTTCTGATCGCGCCCGGGGCCGACGGGATCGCCCGTTCCGGGGGCCTGCCCGAAGAAGTGCGGGCCGTGCCCGGGGATCCGGTGGCCGCCCTGGCCGGGATCCCCCTGGATGAGCGCACGGCGGCGGTGTTGCTGAGCCACCACTTCGAACGGGACCGGGCCCTGCTCGAACGGCTCCTCCCCTCGGTGGTCGCCTACATCGGCCTGCTCGGTTCCACCCCGCGGCGAAAGAGCCTCTTCGAGGCCGTGGGGCTGCAGCGGGTGGCCGCGGCCGGAGACCGGCTGCACGCTCCCATCGGGCTCGATCTGGGGGCGGAACGCCCCGAGGAGATCGCCCTGGCGGTGGCCGCCGAGATCCAGGCCGCCCTGAGCGGCCGCGCCGGCGGCTTCCTGCGCGAACGGGAACGTCCCATCCACGACCGTTGACCATGACGCCGGCCTTGCCCCCGCCTCCAGCCTGCCACGGCAGCCTCCTCCTCACCGGACCGCCCGGTTGCGGCAAGACCACCGTGCTCCGCCGGGTCGCGGAACGGCTCTCCGGAGTCGGGCTGCGCGGCTTCCTTACCGGCGAGATCCGGACGGCCGGCTCCCGCCAGGGCTTCCTCCTGGAACCTTTCGGCGGTCCGGCGATCGTCCTCGCCCACGTGGACATCCGCTCCCCGCACCGGGTCGGACGTTACGGCGTGGACGTGGACGCCTTTGACGCCCTGGTGAGCGACCTCCTGGCCGCCGAGCCGGCGGCCGACCTCTACCTGATCGACGAGATCGGCAAGATGGAATGCTGCTCGCAGCGTTTTGTGACCGCGATGCGCCGGCTGCTGGATGCTGGTCCTCCCGTAGTGGCCACGGTGGCCCAGCGGGGGGGCGGTTTCATCGAGGAAGTAAAACGACGGCCGGATGTGGAGATCTGGATGGTGACCCGGGGGGAGCGGGACCGTCTGCCCGATCGGATCGTCGACCGGCTCCGGACACAGCGTTCCGAATCACTGCCCTAGTCCCCCCTGTCACCGGATCCGGTCGGCCGGCCGGGACGAAAGGCGCCCTCAGGGATAGACCAGGCCGCTGGCGACCGGTTCCAGCCGGAAGACCGTCCCGCGCGTCTCCCCCGAGTCCGGGTCCGTCCGGAAACACATCAGCCGTCCTCGGGCGATCCGGAAGCGTGCCTCGGGGAGCCGGGTCGTCCCCACGTAGCACCCCCGGGAGTCGAAGAGATGGAAGAGGTGATCCTCCTCCTCTCCGCGCTCGAAGGAAGCGAGCGCATCCTGGCACCAGATCCAGCCCGCATCGTCCACCACCACCCGCCGGAAGAACCCGGTCGTCTCGGGGAACGGATAGTCCTCGATCGCCAGCGGGTCGCGCCCCCTCCGGTCGGTCCGCCGGGCGGCCTGGGCCCGCTGGCGCTCCAGGAAGGACTCCTTCATGGCCGCCGTCACCGGCACTGTGGGCAGGTCGGCCCGGATCCGGAGGCGGGGCCGCCCTTCCATGGTGTACCAGGTCAGCTCCGGCCGGTCGCCGTCGGCGACCAGCAGCCCGAATGCCGGATGGTAGGTGATCGAGGGGGAGCCGGCGAAGGGCAGGGGCATGGAAGACGACATCATTCCGCCCTCCGGCATCACCTCCCGTCTCATGTAGCTCATGGGGACAAGGGCGGTGCGGATCACCCCCAGCGTGTCGTGCCCACTCGGGGCGGCGATCACGACCCGGTACTCGGTGGCTCCGGTGGTGCCCTGCAGGTCGATCCGGACGCCTCCCTGCAGGATGAGCCCCGACCGGGTCCGGTCGAGCCACATCGCGTAGCCGCCGATGGGGGAGTGGAATACATTCAGCAGCGTCCCGTCGGTGCCCAGGTGGGCGGTGCGCTGGTTGGAGAAGTCGAACACGCTCAGGGTGTCCCCGGCCAGCCACTGTACGTCCAGGCTGCGGAACTCTCCCGGACCGTCTCCGGTGCGGCCGATGGAGCGCAGGTAGGCACCCTGCGGGTCGAAGACTGCGATCCGGTTGTTCCCGTCGTCGGCCACGTAGTAGCAGCCGTCCGGTCCCAGGTCGATGGAGCCGGGCTGGAAGAGGAGGCCGGCCGGCACCGCCGGTTCCTCCCTCAGGGTCAGCAGGGGCTCGCAGCGGAAGAGGGGTTCGGTGAAGCGCGGGCCGCCGGTGGTCTCGGCCAGGAGAATCCCGTCCGTCCCGGGGGCGAGGTGGAAGTGGTGACCGGTTGCTTTCTCACGGACGCATCCGGAGATGGAAAGGGAAAGAAGGAGGGAAAGGGAGAGGAGGAGCAGTCGGGTACGGTTGGGTGCGATGGATCTCCACATGGGCCGACTCCGGGTGTGTCAGGGATCCTCCCCTGTTAACGACACCGATGGGTGCCCGGTTCGCCGCCACCGGACGAAGGCAGCAGATCAGAACCGGAGGACGCCCTCCATGACGGACACCGCCCGCCCCCCCACCCGGACGGCCGTCGGGATACCCCCCTCATGGTCCACCTCAATCTCCAGGGTGCCGGGCCGGCCGAGCGCGGCCATGACCCAGTGGGCGCCGATGGCCGGGTGCCCGGTGAAGGGGAGTTCCACGGTCGGGGTGAAGATGCGCATCCGGTAGCGTGAATCCGCGGCCCGGGGGGCGACGACGAAAGTGGTCTCAGGCAGGCTCATCTCATGGGCGATCCGGCGCATCTCCCGATCGCTCAGCCCATCGGCGTCTGGGACCACGGCCAGTGGGTTACCCGTGAAGGGCTCGGTCGTGAAGTCGTCGACCTGGTAGAACCGGTACTTCCGCATGCCCGCTCCCTTCTACCCAGAGCCGCGACTCATCCGTCGGAATCGATCATGCATCTCTTCCCATCTTACCTTATCCACCGACGATGGGTACCAGCGGGAACGCGGTCCATCCGGCCCGGTCGGCAGCACGCCCCCGACCAGACGCAAGGCAGATGACGCCCCCACGGGCAGGCTGCTACATTGGACCGCCGAAGGCCGTGCGTCTCCATCCTGCCCGAGGAGTGCCATGCCCCTGATCCCCTGGGAGCACGAGGAACCGGAAGTGATTGCGGAGATGGGCATCTTCCGGGTGTTGCGGACCCGTTCCCGCTCCCCCCGCACCGGCAGTCTGCGCACCTTCTCCCGGATCGAGGCCGGTTCCTGGGTGAACATGGTCGCCCTCACCCCCGCCGAGGAGGTCCTGCTGGTCCGGCAGTTCCGCCACGGCACCCGGGACTTCACCCTGGAGATCCCCGGGGGGCTGGTGGACGGGGGGGAGACGCCGGCCCAGGCGGCGGCCCGCGAACTCCGGGAGGAGACCGGCTATGAGGGGAGCGGCCCGGTCCTGCTCGGAGTGGTGACCCCCAATCCCGCCTTCATGGACAACCATTGCCACACCTTCCTCTTCACCGACTGCCGCCGGATGGGGGAGCCGCAGCTCGAACATGGTGAAGACCTGGAGGTCATCGTGCGGCCCCTGGCGGAGGTCCCCGGCCTGATCGCGGCCGGGGAGATCGACCACTCCCTGGTGGTGTGTGCTTTCTGGTGGCTGGCCCAGCGGATGCCGGAGCGCTTCCGGCCGGCGGTGCCATGATCCCTCACTCCGGTCGCCCCCACTGGGAGGAGATCGACCACACGGCCGACGTGGGCGTGCGCGCCTTCGGTGATACGCTGGAGCAGCTCTTCACCCACGCCGCCGAGGGGATGTTCCGGATCATCGCCGGGGAACGCACCCTCCGACCGCTCATGGAGCGGGTCGTGACCATCGCACCGGAACCGGAGGGGGAGGAGCCCGACCGGCTGCTGGTCCGCTTCCTCTCCGAACTCCTCTTCCTCTGCGAGACGCAGCGGGTCCTCTTCTGCGATTTCGAGGTCGACCTGACCGGTGGGGGGGTGAAGGCCGTCTGCCGGGGGGAGCCGATCGGTTCCGACCGGAGCGGGCTGGGTATGGAGATCAAGGCGGTGACCTGGCACGGCCTCTCCCTCGACCTTATGCGGGGGGAGGCACAGGTCATCTTCGATGTGTGAGGTCCACACACTCACGCGGGCGGTGTGTATGCTGCGGTTCGATCCCTGGTTCCTGCTCTCGGTAGGGCTTTCGCTCGCTGCCTGTTCCGGCGGCGGCCGGGAAGGGGAGGAGACGGCCGTTCCCTTCCAGGAAGACGTGCTCACCCCGGTCTGGACCATTGGGCGGGAACCGCTCGAGGAGGCCTTTCAGATCGCCTACCCGGAAGGGATCGCGGTGGATGCCGCCGGGCGCGTCTACGTGGCCGACCGGGAGAACGTCAAGGTCTTCGACCCCGAGGGGCGTCCCCTGGCCGTCCTCGGCCGGAAAGGGAGCGGTCCCGGGGAGTTCGAGCGGGCGCGCAGCCCCCTCCTGGGTCCGACCGGCCTGCTGGCGGTCCCCGACCAGCTCCAGGAGGCCAACCTCTTCGGGGAGCAGGGCGCCTTCCTCCGCCGTTTCCGCTACCTGGAGGATCCCCGGGCGCGCGCCTACATCCAGGAGCAGGGTTTCGGCTTCCACATGTTGAACAGCCTGCTGCCGCTCGACGGGGAGCGCCTGCTGGTCGATCAGACGGCGATCGTGCGGGAGCTGGAGGGCCCCTTCGTGCGTAGTGACCAGCTGCTCTACTTCGTTCCCGACGGTCTGAACGAGGTGTGCCGGTATCTCTCCCGCAACCAGGTCCGGTTCAAGGAGGGGGGGGACCGGGAGATCGCCTTCCAGGGGCTACTCCTCTGGACCCCGGTGAGGACCGACGGCGTGGTCTACATGCAGACCGGTTTCGATCGGGAGCTGGATGAGACCGATCCCCGCTATCACCTCATCCGGGTCACCCTGGCCACCATGGCGCGGGACACGCTCCGTATCCCCTGGGAGCCGCTGGCGATCCCGGCGGCCTGCCGCCGACTTCGCCCCTTGGTGGCCGAGTCGATCGGGCTGGTCCTGCCGGTGACCCCCGAGATGCAGGATATCATGGACCGGACCCCGTTCTACCCGCCGGCCATCCGGCTCCTGGCCGACGCCGATCAGCTCTTCGTCTTTGCCCATTCCGTCCACGACTCGGCGGGTGTCTCCGAAGAAGAGCGGGAATGGGACGCTCCGCGTACCGCCGACCTGATCGAACTCTCCAGCGGACGCTTGACCGCCCGGGCCGGGTTCCCCTTCCTCCCCGACCTGATCCGGGACGGCTACGTCTACCGGATGGTCCGGCCTCGCGCCGAACTGCCCCGCATCGAGAAGTACCGGCTCAAACTGCGATAAGGCTTCAGCGGACCAGGTGGCCGTACTGGGGGATGGTGCGCCTTTCGCGATGGAATTCCGGTGTGCATCGAGTCCTGTCGGAGTGATATCGTCGTTTCTTCCAGGTGGTCCACCTCCGAACCGGCGATTCCGGGAAGGTGAAGCGATCATGTCCATCAGACCGGTAGGGCGACTTGTCAAGGCGAGGCTCATCCTCGCGATCCTCTTCGCACTCTGCCTCCCCCAGCTTGCGGTGGGGCAGGCAGGCAGAGCGGGGGCGCGGTTCGAAGTCTCCTATCCCGCTTCCCTGGAGGCGGGCCCCGTCACCGGCCGCCTCTTCGTGATCGTGACCCGAAGCAGCCGGGGTGAACCGCGGTTCCAGGCGGGCAGCTACGGACGGTCGGTCCCCTTCTTCGGTTCCGACGTGGAAGCGCTGAAGGCCGGCGCGACCGCCGTGGTCGACGCGTCGGTTACCGGCTATCCCGTGGAGAGCCTGGCCGACCTGCCGGCGGGCGACTACTACGTGCAGGCGCTGCTCAACGTCTACACGCTGGTGCACCGCCGGGACGGTCACACGATCTGGGTGCACCTGGACCAATGGGAGGGGCAGCAGTGGAACCGCTCGCCCGGGAACCTGGTGAGCGAGGTCAGGCAAGTGCACCTGGATTCGGCGGCGGGCTTCAACGTGCAGCTCTCCCTGACCAGCCGGATCCCCCCCATCGACCTGCCCGAAGATACTCCATGGGTCAAGCACGTGAAGATCCAGAGCCGGATGCTCTCGGAGTTCTGGGGGGTGCCGGTCTACCTGGGCGCCACGGTGCTGCTGCCCAAGGGCTGGGAGGAGAATCCCGGCCGCACCTACCCGGTGATCTACAGCCAGGGGCATTTCGGACTGAGGGCTCCTTTCGGCTTTTCCGAATCGGGGGGCCGGGGCGGCGGGCGCGGGATCTCGGACCTTTGGATGTCGGACGATTTCCCGCGTATGATCGCGGTCACCTTCCAGCATCCCACCCCCTACTATGACGACTCCTACGCGGTGAACTCCGCCAACAACGGACCGTACGGGAACGCCCTGCTGCAGGAACTGATCCCCTACCTGGAACAGCACTTCCGTATCGTCGCCCGTCCCGAGGGGCGCGTGCTGACCGGCGGGTCCACCGGGGGGTGGGAGGCGCTGGCGCTCCAGGTCCATCACCCGAAGTTCTTCAACGGCACCTGGGTCTTCTACCCCGACCCGATCGATTTCCGCCGCTACCAGATGTCCAACATCTACGAAGACGAGAACGCCTTCGAAGTCCCCAACGGGGAGTGGGCGACCCTTGCAAGGCCCCTCTCGAGAGATGCCAGCGGACAGGTCACGCTGACCATGCAGCAGATGTGCCGGCTGGAGTCGGTGCTCGGAAACCGTGTGCGGTCGGGGCAGCAGATCGCCGCCTGGGACGCCGCCTACGGTCCCGTCGGCGACGACGGATATCCCCGGCCGCTCTGGGATCGGGAGACGGGGAAGATCGACCCGGAGGTGGCCGCCTATATGCGCGACCACGGCAACGACCTGAGTTGGTATGTGAAGGAGAACTGGCCGACGATCGGCCGGGATCTGACCGGAAAGATCCACATCTACGTCGGCGATATGGACAACTACTACTTGAACCTGGCCGTCTACCTCTTCGAGAACATGACCCGGGGCCTCCAGGATCCTCCCGCCGAGGCCGAGTTCCAGTACGGGCGTCCCATGCAGGGGCACGGGTGGTCCCCGGTCTCCAACGCCGACCTGGTCCGTCTCATGGCCGAGCATATCAACCGCACCGTCCCCGGCCTGGTGATCTACCGGTAGGGGCAGGGTAGGGGGAAGTCCTGATAGTGAGAAACGTTTTTGGGTTGCAGATATATCATAAGCGGCTTATGATATAGACATGGATTCCAGACTGCGAGCATACTTTGCCGAGATCGGTCGGCGGGGTGGACGAGCCAGCCGGCGCGAACTCAGTCCTGAGACCGCGCGCCAGATGGTCCGGGTGCGTGAGGCCAGGCGCGCCTACCGGCGGTTCTTCCACCAGTGCTTCTGGTCGTATGCGCCCGGTTTGAGGATCTCCGCGGCGGACGTGCCCTGGGTCACCGAACAGCTGAGGAAGCATGGCGGCCGCGAAGCCTGGGAAACGGCGGCCCGGTTATGCCGCTGACCGCCTTCCAATCCGAGATCGGCCGCCTGCTGGCCGTCAACCGGAGCGAGGACAGCTATCTGGCGGGCGGCGCCGCGATCCTCCTGCAACCCAACACACGGCGCTTCAGTCAGGATATCGACTACTTTCACGACAGCACGGAGCGGGTGGCTTCGGCGTACGAGGCGGATCACCGGACACTGCTCGACCACGGATGCACCGTTGTCCCGGAGATCCAGATGCCCGGCTACATCCGGGCGGTCGTCCGCCACAGCGACCAGGCCACCAAGGTGGAGTGGGCCCAGGATTCCACCTGGCGCTTCATGCCGGTCATCCGGAACGAGAAATTCGGCTACCAGTTGCATCCGATCGACCTGGCCACCAATAAGGTGCTCGCCCTGGCCGGCCGTGACGAATCCCGGGATCTCGTGGATACGCTGCACCTCCATGCGCACGTCCTGGCCCTGGGGCCCCTGACCTGGGCCGCGGTGGGCAAGGATCCGGGATTCTCGCCCCTGTCGCTCCTGGAACTGCTGCGCCGGCGCGGCCGGATCCACCAGGAAGATCTCGCCCGTCTGCATCTGAGCGAGCCGCTCGATGTTAAGGAGATCAAGATCACCTGGTTGGCGGCCCTGGAGAGCGCCGAGGTGTTCGTACGCAGTCGTCCCCCCGATGAGGCCGGATGTCTGTACTATTCCTCTGATCTGGAGATATTCGTCGATCCCGATCGCGACGATGTCGGCGAGGTCGTACCCCATTACGGTCGGCCGGGCGGGGTGCTGCCGCGAGTTGGAGAATAGAGTCCGGGTAGCGGCACTCTTCCCTTGGTGACAACTCTTCGAAATCTGACCTGCTAGCGGACCAGGTGGCCGAAGCGGCGCCAGCGCGGGCGCTCCCAGAGGGGCAGGGCAGGGTCGGAGTCCCAGGAGTAGAGCACGACCGAGACCCGCCCCAGGACCAGGTCGCGGTCGAGGAAGCCCCAACCGCGGCTGTCGAGTGAGACATCTCGATTGTCCCCCATCACGAAGAGCCGGCCGGGGGGGACCACCAGCGGTCCCAGGTTGTCGCGGGAGGACAGCTCGCCGGGCAACACGCGGTCGTCCACATATTTACCCTTACCCGGCAGCGGCACCTCCACGCCGTCCACATAGAGTTTCTTCTTACGGATCTCGAGCGTCTGCCCGGCCACCGCCACCACCCGCTTGACCAGCCGCACCCCCTCCTCGATCGGGGAGTCGAGCACAATGATGTCTCCGGGGCGGGGCTCCCGCACCGCCGGCAGGCGGATATCGGTGAAGGGGACCCGGATGCCGTAGAGGAACTTGTTGCCGAGCACGGTGTCGCCCGGGAAGAGGGTGTTCTCCATCGAGGACTGCTCGATGTGATAGGCCTCGGCCACCGAGACCCGGATGACCAGGGAGAGGGCGACGGCGAACAACAGGAGCCGGATGGTCTCCTCGAGGTGCCGCCGCAGGTTCGATCGCGTCTCGGTCATGCCTTCATCCTGTCGATCGGCCATCACCGTTCGGGCCGGAATCGCCCGGCACGATACACACTACGCCTTCCCGGCGCGAGGGTTCCATACATGTGCCGCTAAACAGGCCGCACTCGCACGGCGTCCAGTAAGCATGAAGACTATTTCTATATACAGCCTCCTCCCGGGCCTCCTTCCCGCTCTGCTGGCGGTCTCCTGCAGCGGAAGCACCGGCCGGCCCCACGGATTCGACGTGATGCAGGACGATGGATTGCGCCGGGCGGTGAATACGGGAGGGCCACGCTATGAAGGGGAACTCTTCGACTATGAACTGGTGGTGACCCTCAAGGAAGACCCGGAGGATCCGGAGTCCTTCCTGGATGAACCGGCCTGGTTCGTCATGGATGAACAGGGGAGGTTCTACCTCAACCACAATCACGACCGGCGGATCCAGGTGTTCGATCCCGACGGGACCTACCTGCGCAGCTTCGGGCGCCGAGGTGAGGGGCCGGGCGAGTTCACGCTGCCCCGCTTCCAGGACCTGCGCGGGGACACGCTGTCCATCTTCGACCCGCCCCTCCAGCGCACCACCCGGTACCGCACCGACGGCACGCTGCTGGACGTCTTCCGCCCACCGGCGAATGCCGGATACCTGGACGGCCTCTACGAGGAATCGCGGGGTACCTTCATCGCGATCGAGGGCACGGGTGCGTGGGGGGAGAAGGAGATCCGGGAGGGCGTCCAGTTCGTCGCCTACTCGCAGTCGGGGGACACCCTCGGGGCGAACCGGACGGACACGGTTGTGACCGGCTACGTCGTGGACAGCAGCGGGCCGATTCGGCAGGGCATGAAGTACGGCTTCGCTCCCTCGCCCTCCGCGTTCGTCGATCCGGAAGGCCGCCGGGTCCTGCTCACCTCCGGAGACGAACCGATCGTGCGCTGGTATGGGTTGGATGGAGGGTGTCGGGAGGAGATCCGGGTGACCGACCGTCTCGAACCGCTGAATCTCAGGACGCTGAAGGCGGACCTGGCCCAGATGGTGGAGGATTCCTGGCTGTCCGAGGGGCGGGCGGATACCCTCCGGCGCGGATTCGGCAGCCTCCAGCTCTGTGACCACAAAGGGTTCTCCGTACGCGTCTTCGCCGACCGGGGATTCCTGTGGCTCATGAAGCCGGTTGTCCCGTGGACTTCCCCCCCGCCTGTCTGCCGTATCATTTCGCCCGAGGGGGAGTACCTGGGCGACTCCACCTGGCCGATAGCCGTCCACTGGAACTATGCCCGGGTTATGCGAGGCTATTTCCTCGGATTGACCTGGGACCCCGAAAGCGGTGCCCAGCTCGCCGTGGTCTACCGCATCCTGCCGCGGGTGGAGGGACTGTACTACCCGCCAGGGCATTAAGTGGGCAGACGGCACATTATGATTTACATATGGTCGTCTATATGATAAGTATGGTTTCATGATATTCCGTCCCCTCTGGATCGAGCGTATCCGTGAAGCCTGGACCCGCCGACCGGTCGTCTGGCTCGCCGGCGTGCGCCGGGCCGGCAAGACCACCCTCACGCGCATGCTGCCCGAGGCGATCCACCTGAACTGCGACCTCCCGTCCGACACCCGCCGGCTGGCCGATCCGGAACTCTATCTCCGCGGTCTGCCGACCGGGGCGACGGTCGTCTTCGACGAGGTCCATCGGCTCCCCGACCCGTCCCGGCTGCTGAAGATCGCCGCCGACGGCTTCCCTTCCCTCCGGGTTCTGGCGACCGGTTCCTCGACCCTCGCCGCCACGCGCAAGTTCCGCGACACGCTGACCGGCCGGAAGACGGTCGTGCGGCTATCGCCCGTCCTCTGGACCGAAAGCCGGAGCGGCTTCGGTCCGCGCGACCTGCCGGCCCGACTCCATCGCGGGGGTCTCCCGGAGCATCTCCTGACCGAGCAGGTTCCCGAAGAGTCGTATGCCGAATGGCTCGAGAGCTTTTATGCGCGGGATATCCAGGAGCTTTTCGGGATCCGTGAACGGACCGGGTTCCTCGACCTGCTCAGGTTGATGCTCCGGCAGAGCGGCGGTCTGGTCGATTATTCCGCGCTCTCCCGGCAGGTCGGTCTGAGCCGGCCGACCATCAAGGCCCACCTCGAGGCGATGACCGTGGCTCTGGCGCTCCAGCCGCTCTCCCCCTTTCACGGCGGCAGTCGCCGGGAACTGGTCAAGCAGCCCAAAGTGTACGCCTTCGACACCGGCTTCGTGCGCTTCGCCCGCGGCTGGCGGGAACTGCGCCCGGAGGATCTGGGCCCCCTCTGGGAGCACCTGGTGCTGGATGTCCTGCGAGCAGCCCTTCCGTCCCAGCCGATCCACTACTGGCGGGACAAGTCGGGCCGGGAGATCGACTTCGTGGTGCCCGGCCGAGAGGGCGTGGACACCTTCGAGTGCAAGATCGATCCGGACGCCTTCGATGGGCGGGCCCTGGGAGTGTTCCGGGGAGTCTATTCGAAGGGCAACGACTTCGTGGTCTCCCCCGCTGTGGAGGAAGCCTGGCAGCGCCGGGTCGGCGGGCGGGTGGTCCGGTTCATCGGCTGTCACGATCTGTTCGATCTCACCTGAACGTTTGGGTCGGATTTGTGCTCCCGGCTGTCTGGTCGCTGCGTTCCGTTAGCCTCTGGAGAATCCTCCTTGGCGGCGAACTCTCGGCTAACCTGCGCCAGGGTCAATCCCCGGAACTCCAGCTTCCGCGCAACGGAATCGACAAGGCCCGGCAAGCGCACATGGCCGCCCACCGTGAGGAACCAGAGGTCGTACAGGTCGCGCGGCTCGTTTCGGGCTCTGTCCAGGAGCGCCACCGTCTTTTCGGCCGCCATCTCATCTAAGGAGTAGACCTGGACCACGGCATCTTCGGTCAAATCGCGGTACTCGTCGTATCCGCGCAGAACCGGGTGCTTCATAAGAGGCAAGACGATGTGCTCGCGGATCGTAATGTCGGTCTTGATGGTCTTTCCGCTCGCCCCGGGAAGAGGTCCCTCATAGGCCAGGTAGAACGTGTGGCTGTTCTCATGCGAGTCTCGGTCCAGGTGGTCGAGACGGATCTCCACGCCGGATGCTCTTCGCGTCTCCTCGAAGCTCACGGCGAGGTACCGCTCGATCTCCTCCCACGACATCTCCTCGATCAAGGTGAAGTCCAGGTCCTCGGAGAAACGGTAGTCCCTGAAGTAGCATTTCTTGAGCGCGGTTCCACCCTTGAAGGCGAGCCGATCCCGAAGCGGACTGCGGGACAGCCCGACCAGGAACCACGAAAGGCAGTAGTCGCGCTCCAGAACAGTCTCCGGGATGCGCCGGCCTCCCCGTTCGGCGAGGCGGTTGGATAGAAGCGAGAGGTCACGCTGTGGAATCATGGGTCAAGTCCTCACGACGGCCCGGAGCTCTTCGGGATCGACATTCATCTGAAGACGCCACCGGCGAAGGCGTTTCCCCTCGGCCGGCAAGACGGGGTCCAGCCGAGCGTAGGTCGCCGTCAGGTCTTTCCGAAGACGGTCCAGGATCTGCGCTCCGGCCATCTCGTAGGTCTCCAGCAGGAACCCGAGCCGGCGTACGACGGCACCGACGCCGACCCGCCTCGCGTACTGAACGAGTCGGTCGACGTTCATGTCCTGGTGTCGCATCCAGAGCCCCTTGGCGACCTCGGTCAATCCGCCGCAGTGCTCGGGTTGCTTGAGCCCGTCGATGATCGTCCGCTCCAGGTCGCTCACGCACACCTCTTCCTGCTTGGTCACCCAGTGTTCGGTGAGGCCGAAGAGATGCCTGCGCTGGCAGCGGACGAACCGGAACTCCACACCCAAAGCCGTCAGGGACCGCCGGGGCTTCGGCGTGGTCACCATGACTACCAACTGGGGCTGGGTCGTCATGCCGTGGATCTCCATGGCGGTGGCGTGGGAGAGGTAATAATCCTCGTCTTTCATGATCTCCCGGGCGACGACGAAGGGATTGCCCGCGTACAGCCGCTCCCTCCCCAACTCGAAGGGGACCAGGACATAGAGACCGGGCTTGAGCCGGGTCGCCACACCCCGATCCACCAGCTTACGGACGAAGCTCCTCGCGGAGGCCCCGGAGAGGCCCGTGATGTCCCGGACATCCTCGAGACGAAAGATGGCACGACTCCGTTCGTGGAGCATCGTGACCAGGTTGGCCGCCTGAGGGCCCATGGTCTTGAGAGATGTACTGTTCATGCGCATTTCGTGTCCTCCGGGGGCACATTTTACGTCTACGATTTGCGTGATCACCGGGGAGGCGGCAGCACGTAGGCGCATTTACACCGTCGCAGAATGGGGTATTCAGCAGATCCGGGGGAGAAGTTCTCCCGCAGGCACGTCTACGATGCGGGTGCCGCCGATGGTGGTCTCCAGCAGGACCCGGCCGGCCGGCTCGGTTTCCACCCGCCCGATGCGGACGGCGCCTGCGCCCAGGGGGTGGGCGCGCAGGGCGGTCAGGGCGGTCTCGGCCTGGTCGGTCGGCACGAAGGCGACCACCCGTCCCTCGTTGGCGATGTGGAGGGGGTCGAAGCCGAGCAGTTCGCAGGCCGCCTCCACCTCGGGCCGGACCGGGAGGGCGTCCTCGGCCAGCACGACCGCCGCCCGGCTGCGGACGGCGATCTCGTTCAAAGCGGCAGCCAGTCCCCCGCGGGTGGGGTCGCGCATGGCGTGGACCTCCACCCCGGCGCCGTAGAGCGCCTCGACCAGACCGCCCACCGGAGCGACGTCGGAGATCACGGCGGTCTTGAAGGCCAGCCCGCCGCGGGCGGCCAGAACCGCGATTCCGTGGTCTCCCAACGGACCGGAGAGGAGCACGGCATCCCCCGGGCGGGCGCCCGCCCCGGAAGGGTTACGCCCGGCCGGGATCCGGCCCACCCCGGCCGTGGTGATGTAGAGGCCGTCCACCTGGCCCCGCTCGGCCACCTTGGTGTCCCCGGCCACGACGGCTACCCCGGCCTCGGCGGCCGCCGCCTTCATCGAGGCGACCACCTGCTCCAGGACGGCACACTCCAGTCCCTCTTCGATGATGAAGGCGGCCGTCAGCCACAAGGGGACGGCCCCCATGACGGCCAGGTCATTAACCGTGCCGCAGACAGCCAGCCGCCCGATGTCGCCGCCGGGAAAGAAGAGGGGCTGCACGATGTGGGCGTCGGTGGTCAGGGCGAGCCGCTCTCCCTCACCCGCGAGCGCTCCCGGATACAGGACGGCGGAATCGTCGGCGGCCAGCAGTTCGGGGTTGGCGAAAGCGGGGAAGAAGACGCGGCGGATCAGTTCGGTCGTCAGCCGGCCTCCGCCGCCGTGACCGAGCACGATGCGATCGCGATGGTCCAGGGGAGTGGGGCAGGTCGCTCCCTCTAAGGTGGGCGGGTCCGAAGTGGGCGGGTCCGAGGTCGCCGGGTCTCCTTCGGGCCGGCTTGGTGGCGACTCGTCTGGTCGCCGCGGGCTCATGCGGAGGCTCCCCGGCCGTAGCGCCAGTAGGCGGCGCAGGCCCCCTCGGCCGAGACCATGGTGGCTCCCAGTGGACGATCGGGGGTGCAGTCGGTGCCGAAGGCGGGACAGTCGGTCGGCTTCTTCAACCCCTGCAGGATCAGCCCGGAGATACAGAGGGGGGATTCCTCGGTCACGATCTCGCCCACCTCGAAGCGCCCTTCGGCGTCGAAGGCCGCGAACTCGGGGCGCAGCCGGTAGCCGCTGGCCGGAATGGTGCCGATACCGCGCCACTTCCGGTCGCAGGTCTCAAAGACCTCGGCCATGAGCGCCTGGGCCGGGCGGTTCCCTTCCCGGGTGACCGCCCGCTCGTAGGCGTTCTCCACCTCGGCGCGCCCGGACTCAAGCTGGCGCAGGCAGGCCGCGATGCCCCGCACCAGGTCGAGCGGTTCGAACCCGGTGACCACGATGGGGACCCCGAACTCTTCGGCGATCGGTTCGTACTCCCACCAGCCCATGACCGCGCAGACGTGGCCGGCGGCCAGAAAGCCCTGCACCCGGTTCTCGGGGGAGGCGAGGAGGGCCCGCATGGCGGCCGGGACCAGGGCATGGGAGACCAGCACCGAGAAGTTGTCCAGCCCCAGCCGCTGCGCCTGCCGGACGGCCATGGCGTTGGCCGGAGCGGTGGTCTCGAAGCCGATGGCGAAGAAGACCACCTGGCGGTCGGGCTCCTGCCGGGCGAGGGCGACCGCGTCGAGCGGGGAGTAGACTACCCGCACGTCCCCCCCGGCCGCCCGTACCGAGAAGAGATCCCCCCGGGAGCCGGGCACGCGGAGCATGTCGCCGTAACTGGTGAAGGTCACCCCGGAGCGGGCGGCCACGGCCAGCGCCCGGTCGATCATCTCCAGGGGAGTGACGCAGACCGGGCAGCCGGGGCCGTGCACCAGGGTGAGCGCCTCCGGGAGCATCCGGTCGAGGCCGCTGCGCACGATGGAGTGGGTCTGCCCCCCGCAGATCTCCATGATCACGCGCGGGGCGCTCACGGTGGCGCCGATCTCCTCCAGCACCCCCCGGACCAGGCGCCCCTCCCGGTATTCGCTCAGGTGCTTCATGCGCCCGCGCCCAGTTCTTCTTCCAGGTCGAACAGCTCACGCAGGAGCTTCAGCGTCTCGGCCGCCTCCGCCTCGTCGAGCACGCTGATGGCGAAGCCGACGTGCACGATGACCCAGTCGTCCACTCCCGCCTCGGGGACGCAGTCGAGGCAGACTTCACGCTCGACCCCGCCGAAGTCGACCCGGCCCATGCGCAGCCCGTTCTGCTGGAAAGTCTCGCTGATCCGGCCGGGGATGCCCAGGCACATCGTCCGCTCCCCTCGCGCTTCAGGTCGTGGTGGCCGCCGCGACGGCCGCCTGCCCCAGGGCCAGGCCGCCGTCGTTGGCCGGCACGTGACGGTGTATGTATACCTCGAATCCCTCCCGGGCCAACAATCCGATCGTCCGCTCCAGCAGATAGCGGTTCTGCCACACCCCGCCGCTCAGGGCGACCCGGCGCAGCCCGTGGGCCCGGTGGAGGCGGTGACAGACGTTGGTGACGGCCACCGCCACCCCGTTGTGGAAACGGGCGGAGAGAACCGGCCGGGGCACTCCGCGCAGCGTCTCGGCGGCCAGCGCCCGGATGGCCGGAGCGGGATCGAGAACCTCTTCGCCCACCTCGAAGGGGTAGGCCCCCTCCTCACCGCTGGCGGCCGCCGCCTCCAGCTCGATCGGCCCCTGGGCCTCGTAGTCGATGCGCTGGCACACCCCGGCGATCGCAGCGGCCGCATCGAACAGGCGGCCCATGCTCGAGGTGAGCGGGGTGTTGATCCGCCGGGCCAGCTGCCCCTCCAGCACGGTCAGTTCCTCGATTCCCGCCTCGCGCACCGGGGCCAGTTCCTCCCGCCACGCCACTTCCGCCTGGCGCAGCCAGGCCAGGGCGGTCCGGTAGGGATTGCGCACCGCCGCGTCCCCCCCCGGCAGGGGGAGGTAGGCCAAGTGGCAGGCCCGGGTGTAGGAGCGGCCGTCGGCCAGCAGGAACTCCCCGCCCCAGATGGCGCCGTCCGGCCCGTAGCCGGTGCCGTCCAGGCAGACCCCGATCACCGGCCGGTCAATGGGGAGCCGGTTGTCCAGCAGGCAGGCGGCGATGTGGGCGTGGTGGTGCTGCACTCCCACCGAGGGGAGCCCCTCGCGCCGGGCCCGTTCCTGGGCCCAGCGGGTGGCCTGGTAGTCGGGGTGGAGATCCCAGGCCAGTATTTCGGGGCGCACCCGGAAGAGCCGCTCGTAGTAGCGGACCGACCACTCGAAACTGCGGAAGGTCTCCAGGTTGTCCATCTCGCCGATGTGGTGGCTGAGGAAGGCGTGGGGGCCCCGGGTCAGGCAGAAGGTGTTCTTCATCTCCCCGCCGGCGGCCAGCACCGGGGGCCCCTCCAAGGGGAAGGGAACCGGGAGGGGGGCGTAGCCGCGGGCCCGGCGGTAGAAGTAGAGGTCCTCCCCCACCGCGGCAGTCACCGAATCATCCACCCGAGTGTGGATGGGCCGGTCGTGCATCAGCAGAGCATCGGCCAGTGGACCGAGCCGTCGGCGGGCGTCCTCATCCTCGAAAGCGATCGGCTCCTCGCTCAGGTTGCCGCTGGTCATCACGAGCACCTCGGGGAAACCGGGGGCCGGCTCCAGCAGGAGGTGATGGAGCGGGGTGTAGGGGAGCATCACTCCCAGCGTGTCCAAGCCGGGGGCCACCTCGTCGGCCACCCGGGGGCCGTTCGGGGGGGTCCCTCTTGCGGCCCCGGGCTCCCGGCGTCGGATCAATACCACAGGGCGCTCAGCGCTCTCCAGCAGGCGCGCCTCCGCCTCGGTGAGCCGGACGTGGCACCGGGCGGTCTCCAGGTCGGCCGTCATGACGGCGAAGGGCTTGCCGCTCCGGCGCTTACGGTGGCGCAGCCGGGCGACCGCGGCCGGGTCGGTGGCGTCGCAGGCCAGGTGGAAGCCCCCCAGTCCCTTGACCGCCAGGACGCGCCCGTCGGCCAGCAGCTCCCGGGCCCGTTCGAGCGCCCCCTCCCGCTCGGCGATCCGCTCCCCTCCCGTCTCCAGCCAGAGGTGGGGTCCGCAGTCCGGGCAGGCGACCGGCTGGGCGTGGAAGCGCCGGTCGGCCGGTTCGCCGTACTCGGCCGCGCACGCTTCACAGAGGGGAAAACCGGCCATGGTGGTGGCCGGCCGGTCGTACGGGATGTCACGGATGATGGTGAAGCGCGGCCCGCAATTGGTGCAGTTGATGAAGGGGTAGCGGTAGCGGCGGTCGCTCGGTGTTCGGAGTTCGCGCAGGCAGTCGGGACAGGTGGCGATGTCGGGGGAGATGGGCTGATAGTCCCCCTCCCGGCGGAGCGAGGGGGCGATGGTGAAACCGGTGCCGCCGGTCGGTTCGACCGCCGAGCTCTCGAGCGTCTCGATCCGGGCCAGGGGGGGCGGTTCGGCGCGCAGGCGGGTGAGGAACTCCTCCAACTCGGCCGGTTTCCCCTCCAGGTGGATGTCCACTCCGGAGGAGTCGTTGCGGACCCAGCCGGTCAGTCCGAGCCGGCCGGCCAGCAGGACCACGAAGGGACGGAATCCGACCCCCTGGACCACGCCGGTCACGCGGATGCGTAGGGCCTCCATGATCGGGTCCCCGGCCGGCCTGCCGCGCTCAGCGGCCTTTCCGGGCGGTCTCGACCTGGGCGGTGATCCAGTCGATCCACGCCGGCAGACCCTCGCCGGTCTTGCAGGAGAGCGCCAGGAAGGTGAGCCCCTCGTTCAGCACCCGGACCCCGTTCCGGAAGTGTTCCAGGTCGAAGTCGCAGACCGGGAGCAGGTCGGTCTTGTTGAGCAGCACCACGTCCATCCGGCTGAAGGAGGAGGGGTATTTGTACGGCTTATCGTCCCCCTCGGGGACCGAGGAGACCAGCACATTCCGGTGGGTCCCCAGCTGGAAGCCGGTCGGGCAGATCAGATTGCCGACGTTCTCGATGATGAGCAGGTCGATCTCTCCCAGCGGGATTTGCTCCAGGCCCTGGGCCACCATGTTGGCGTCCAGGTGACAGGCCCCTCCGGTGTTGATCTGGACGGAGACCGCCCCGGCGGCGGCCGCCCGCTCGGCATCGAGGCTGGTGGCCAGGTCGCCGTCGATCACCCCGACCCGCAACCGGTCGGCCAGGCGGGGGAGCGTCTGCTCGATCAGGGTGGTCTTGCCGGCCCCCGGGGAGGCCATGATGTTCAGCCCGAAGACGCCGGCCGCCTCGAGCCGGGACCGGTTGATCTCGGCCAGCTGGTCGTTGACCTTGGTGATGCGTTCGACGACGGCGACGCGCTGGGTCATGACGGCCTCCTCGGACTTCAGGTCCCGGGCGCCGACCCGGCGGTGTCCAGGTCGAGCGCCTCGAGGTGGAACTCCTGCCCCCCGACCACCCGGGTCTCCACACTTTCGCAGAAGGGGCAGATGTAGTCCTCGGCGGCGGGCTTGAAGGTGGAGCCGCAGCCGCGGCACTCAAGGACCAGCTCGGTGTGCCGGAAGTGGAGGACCGCCCCCTCGGCGATCGTCTCCCGGCTGAGCATCTCCCAGTAGAAGCGCACCGATTCCCCGACAATCCCCGAGAGGGGACCGACGACCAGGTAGAGCGCCGTGATACGTCCGCCCCCCGCCTGAGCGGCGTGCTCCAGGGAAAGCTCCAGCAGGCTCTCGGTGACCGGCAGTTCGTGCATGGCGGAAGCCAATATACCCCGACCGGGGTGATGGATAAAGCATGCCCCGGAAAACCACAACATGCCCGCCGCGGGCACCGTATGCACAAAGCAGCAGAGAGACGTGGCCTGGACTTGGCCGGACCGACGTCAGGCACGGAAGGAGCATGCCGATATGTTCGATGACCTCACTCAGGATCTCCGCTTCGCCTGGCGCGGACTGCGGCGCAGCCCGCTCTTCACGGGGGCCGCCCTGCTCAGCCTGGCCGCCGGGATCGGGGTGAACACCCTCATCTTCACTTTCCTCTACGGCTACTTCCTCGGCCCGTTGCCCTTCCCCGACTCCGGCCGGCTGACCAGCGTGCTCAGCGCCGCACCGGAACTCGGGATCCCGCGCTGGCACGTGACCTGGAATGAGTACCAGACGATGCGGGCGGCCAACCGTTCCTTCACCGATCTGTCGGCCTACGAGCTGACCGACGTCACGCTGACCGGGGGGGAGGAACCCTATCGGGACTTCGCCGTCCGCCTCTCCGACAACTATTTCAAGGTCCTCGGGCTCACCCCCCTGGCCGGGCGCGACCTGCTCCCCTCTGATTCGACCCCGACCGACCAGCCGGCCGTCCTGCTCGGTCACGGGATCTGGCAGCAGGTCTTCGGTGGTGACCCGGCCGTGCTCGGGCGGACCATCCATCTGAGCGGGGAAGCCCATACCGTGGTCGGCATCATGCCCCCCGCCGCCGAACTGGCCGGCCTCGGGAAGATGTTCATCCCCTTCCGGACCGACCGGATGGACGAGATCGTCACCGGCCGCCTCCGCATGCTGGGGCGGCTGGCGTCCGGCGTGACCCTGGAAGGGGCCCGCAACGATCTGAATGCGCTCTTCGCCCGGCTGGCCGAGACCAACCCCGATGAGAGCCGGGGGAAGGTGGCCGTGGTGGAATCCCTGCGCACCGACTTGATGAACGAGAACGGGAGCACGGTCCTCATCCTCTATGCGGTGGTCTCGCTGGTCCTGCTGCTGGCCTGCGCCAACGTGTCGAGCCTGCTCCTGGCCCGGGGTTCCCTGCGGGGACGCGAGCTCGCGGTGCGGGCCAGCCTGGGAGCCGGTCGGGGCCGGCTGATGCGGCAGTTGCTGACCGAGAGCCTGCTGCTGGCCCTGCTCGGCGGCGCGCTCGGCTTCCTGCTCGGACTGTGGGGTCGCGACCTGGTGGTGGCCTCCATGTACGAGGGCTTCGAGCGGACCTTCTCCTTCGCGGCCGATCCGCGGATGACGCTGATGATCGCCGGGATCACCGTCCTCTGCGGAGTCGTGCTCGGACTCCTGCCGGCCCGGCTGGCCGTGCGGACCGATACCGCCCCGATGCTGCGGAGAGGGGCGAGTGGCCAGACGGTGTCCCGGGAGCGGACCCGTTTCCAGAGCCTCCTCTCCGGGCTGGAGGTGGCAGCGACGGTCATGGTGGTGATCGCGGCCGGGATGATGCTCAAGAGCTATCGCTACATCGCGACGATGGACAGGGGCTTCGATCCCGCCGACGTGGTCCACATGGAGGTCCGGCTGGAGGGACCGGCCTGGGAGAATCCCGCCCGGGTGGTCGGCTTCTTCCAGGAGGTCATAGCCGAGGTCGGCCGTCACCCGGCGGTGGCCGAGGTGGCGGCCGGGAACCCGCTTCCCTACATCGGCTGGTACCGGCCCTACCAGGTGGAAGGGGACGAGTCCGCTCCGGGCTCCGAATCCCGCCAGGCGGTCGACGCGATCATCACCCCGGGCTTCTTTCGCACCCTCGGCATGACCCTGCTGGCCGGGCGGGACTTCGGGGCTGAGGACGCCCGCCCCGGCGCTCTGCCGGTAGTGGTGGTGAGCGAGGACTTCGCCCGGTGCAACTGGCCCGGCCGCGATCCGCTCGGGCTGCGCCTGCGGCCGGTCCCCTCCCGCGGGGATCCCCCGCCCTGGCTGACCGTGGTGGGAGTGGTCAAGGACACCCGGGCGGGGACCTTCCTGCCCGAGACCGGCTGGGTCTTCCTCCCCCATGCCCAGGTCCCGACCAGCGAGCTGATCCTGGTCATGCGGACCCGGGGGGGTGAGTACGCGGCGGTGATGGAGCACGTCAAGGGGGTGGTCTGGGCACGGGAGCCCGGGCTGGCCATGAATTGGAACGGTATCCTCTCCGAGACGGTGCGCGACCGCTACCGGGAGCCGTCCCTCTTCGCCGCCGGCTTCACCGGGCTCTCCCTGATCGCCCTGATCCTGGCCGTGGTCGGCATCTACGGAGTGGTGGCCGGGGCGGTGGCCCGGCGCTCGCGGGAGTTCGGGATCCGGCTCTCGCTGGGGGCGCGTCCGGGGGAACTGATCACGCTGGTCCTCCGCCAGTCGACCCGAACGGCGCTGTTCGGGCTCCTGCTGGGCACGCTGGCCGCCTTCGCCTCGATGCGCCTGGCCGCGGGCTTACTCTACGGAGTGCGTCCGTACGATCCGCTGGTCTACCTGGCGGGCGGACTGGTGACGGCCCTGGCCACCCTGGCGGCCGCCCTGGTGCCGGCCCTCCGGATCGTACGGGTCGACCCGGTGGCGGCTATCCGCGTGGAGTAGGTCCTCCCGACCGATTATGTTGGCGGGGTCCCTTCGTGGCGGGATTCCGCTGACCGATCCGGGAGGATCGCCCTGGCCGTCGTGATCGAACTCGATTCGAACCGTCTGCGCTTCCGGCGCCCCGACGACCGGATCGCCCTCGCCCGTATCGGTCTCATCCTGCTGGCGCTCCTCCCGGGAGGACGGGCTACGGCGGCTCCCCAGGAGCCGCCCCGTTACGAGCTGGTCCCCCTGGTGGTGACCGCCGGCCGGGTCCCGGTGCCGGTGCTCGCCCTGACCCGGGCGGTGACCGTACTCGACCGTGAGGCGCTGCGGGAGCTGCCGGGGGATAGTGTGGCCGAACTCCTCAGCGGAGTGATGGGTCTCGACGTGCGGGAGCGGGGACCGGGTGGGGTACAGGCCGACCTCCGGATCCGCGGCGGTTCCTTCGAGGGGGTGCTCGTGCTGGTGGACGGGGTGCGGGTCAACGACCCGCAGACCGGCCATCACGACCTCGACCTGCCGCTCACCCGGGAGGATATCGAACGGATCGAGGTGCTCAAGGGACCGGCCTCGGGGGCATGGGGTCCGGATGCCTTCGACGGGGTGGTCCAGATCATCACCCGTCGGGGAGGCGCCCCCGGGGTCAGGGTGGAAGTGGTGGGGGGGGAGCATCGCCTGGCCCGGGGGGACATCTCGCTCTCGCTGGGCCGGAGCGGGCTGCGCCAGCGCCTCTCCCTCCACCGGAGCAGTACGGCCGGCTACCGCTACAACACGGACGCCCGGGCCACGACCCTGGCCTGGTCGGGGGAAGTGGGGGAGGCGGCGCGGGGCCTCCGTCTGAACGCGGGCTGGACGGAGAAGACCTTCGGCGCCAACGGCTTCTACGCTTCCGCCTACCCCGCCCAGTGGGAGCGAGTGCGGACCGGACTGCTCGGGCTGACCGGGCACCTGGCCGGGGGCACCCTCCGGCTGGAGCCGCGGGCCTGGTGGCGCCGGGGCTGGGACACCTTCCTGCTCGACCGGACCGATCCCGCCTTCTACCGCAACGACCACACCTCCGACTCCTGGGGCCTGGGTACCCAGCTGGCCCGGACGGGCCGGGCGGGCGTGACCCTGGTCGGATTCGAGCTTGGCGGGGAGCAGGTGCGGAGCACGAACCTGGGCGACCACCACCGGTTGCGCTCCGGCCTCTATGCCGAACACCGCTGGTCCGGTACCGGACGACTGCAGGGGGGCCTGGGGGTGAACGCCTGGCACTACCCCGACCGGGCCTGGGAGGTCTGGCCGGGGATCGACGCCGGGATCGGTCTGGGTCGGGGGGTGGCGCTCACCGGCTCCTACGGTCGCTCCTTCCGAATGCCCTCCTTCACCGAACTCTACTACCACGACCCGGCCAACCTGGGCAACGCCGACCTGAAGCCGGAGCGCGCCTGGACGGTCGAGACGGGGCTGCGCTGGCGCCGGCCGGGCGCGAGCCTGGAAGGGACGCTCTTCCACCGCCGGGCCCGCGACCTGATCGACTGGGTGCGGGATGAGGAGACCGAACCCTGGTCGGTCCTCAACATCGCCGCGGTCCGGATCCGGGGGCTCGAAGTCTCCGCGGAACTCGTTCCCGTCCTGCTCGGGCTCGGCCTCCCCCTCGACCGGCTGACCCTGGGCTGGACCCGGATCGAGCTCGACCGGGCGGGGCAGGGTCCGGTCCTCTCCAAGTACGTCTACGACCACCTCGAGGAGCAGGGTGTGCTGACGGCGGCCCACCGTCTGCCGGCCGGCCTGCGGGCCGGCTGGAGCCTGCGCCGGGAACGCCGGGTCGGTTCCCCGGCCCACTTGCTGACCGACCTGAAACTCACGCGCTCGTTGGGGCGGTTCGAGTTCTTCCTGGAGGCCGACAACCTCTTTGATGCCCGCTGGGAGGATTTCGGATTGCTGCCGATGCCCGGGCGCTGGTTGCGGTTCGGCCTGCGGCTGGGCTCAGAAGGTGGGGTCGAAAGGAGCCCGCAGGCCGAAGGCGGTCAGCCGGTCGGGGGCCGCCAGTAGAGCGGCCAGCGGGCCGTCGGAGGCCACCCGGCCCTCGGCCAGGACGATCCCCCGGGTGCACACCGCCCCGGCGACGGCCAGGTCGTGGGTGGCCACCAGCAGGGTCTCGCTCCGGGCGGACAACATCTCCACCAGCCGCTGCCGGGCTCGGGCGTCGAGGCTGCCGGTCGGCTCGTCCAGAACGAGCAGGGGGGGGCGGGAGACCAGGACGGTGGCCAGGGCGGCCAGCCGGCGCTCCCCTCCGCTCAGGTGGTGGGCCGGGCGGCTCCCCTTCCCCGCCAGGCCCAGTTCCTCGAGTATGTGCAGGGCGCGGTGCTCCGCCTCGTGGGCGCCCAGCCCCTCGTTGAGCGGCCCGAAGGTCACATCCTCGAGCAGCGTGGGGAGGAAGAGCTGGTCGTCCGGCTCCTGGAAGACCAGCCCGACCCGCCGGCGTACCTCGCGCAGACTCTCCTCGGTCACCTCGATCCCGTCCACCCGCACCCGCCCCGACTGCGGGCGGAGCAGCCCGTTGAGGTGGAGCAGCAGGGTACTCTTGCCGGCCCCGGTGGGGCCGAGCAGGGCCACCCGCTCCCCGGCCGCCAGCTCGAAGCCGACCCCGCCGAGCGCCCGGGTGCCGTCCGGGTAGGTGTAGACGAGGTCCTCCACCTGGAGCAGGGGGGGGGTCATGACGGCCACCGGGCCGAGAGGGCGATGAGCAGGCCGACCAGGGTGGTCGCTCCCAGCACCGCCCCGGAGAACCGGTCGAGGGGATGCGGGTGGAGCAGGGGGAGATCCCCCCGGTAGCCCCGGGCGAGCATCGCCCGGTAGGTCCGCTCGCTGCGGGCGAAGGTGCGGGTGATCGCGGCCGCGGCCAGGCCGGTGGTCAGGCGGCGGCGGTGGGCTTCCCCGGCCCCGGCGTTGCGGCTGGCGGCCGCCCGGCGCAGCCGCTCCAGTTCGTCCAGGAGCAGGTAGAGGAAGCGGTAGGCCAGGCCCAGCGAGGCGGTCACCACGACCGGGAAGCGGAA
>CAZFHZ010000030.1:29689-34212 GCA_964519015.1 uncultured Gemmatimonadota bacterium
GCGCCGATACTCGCCAGGTCCGTCCCCTCGCGGAAGGCCCGCAGGGCCTCCACGACCTCGGGGAAGCGGGTGGTGCTCACCAGCAGCACGGCGGCTCCGACGGCCGGCAGAGCCCGGCCCACGATCGAACCGAAGCGCAGCAGGCCGGCGTCGGTGACGGCCAGCGGACCGAGCCGGACCAGGGGCCGTCCCGGCACCAGCAGGAGCAGGGCGAAGGAAGCGAGCAGCACGAAGAGGAGGGGGCCGAGCGAGCGAACCGCCAGCACGTTCGGGCGCATCCCGGCAACCGCCGCCAGGCCGACCACCACGACCAGGAAGGCCGCCATCTGCAGCCAGGCCCCGGGCGGCAGGGTGGCTGAACCGAGGGCCAGCACGAAGACCATCCCCAGGCGGGCGGAGGGGGCCAGGCGGGTCAGCGCCGATGCGTGGTCGGCGAACCGGTCGAGGTGCCGGAAGCTCACGGGCGGCGGCCTCCGCGGGCAGCCCGCGCCACCGCCCAACCGACCAGGAAGACCGCGCTCAGGCCGATCAGGGCGGCCACCCCGGGACCGCCGATCGGGGCGGTGTAGTCGGCCAGCGGGGTGGTGAACAGGGTGCGGGCGCTGTGGGAGAGGCCGAGACGCTCGACCGCCGCCTCCAGGGCATCGGGTCGCGCGGAGGCCGCGTAGGCGCCCAGCAGGGCCAGCAGCAGGCTGGCGGCCAGCAGGAGGCGCGCCGTCCCCCGGGCCAGGCGGGAGGGGCTGGTACCCCGCTCGAGCAGTTCGGGCCGGCTGCGCAGCACCAGGCCGAGCACGGCCCCGGTGATCACCGCCTCCCCCACACCGACCAGGAGGTGGCTCCCCCCTACCGCCATCAGAGCGGGGACCAGGGGGACGGTCCCCGAGAGGGCCAGCTCGAGAGCCGCCGCCGTACCCACCAGGACCGCCGAGAACCAGGCCGCCAGTGCGGCCGCGCTCAGCAGGCGGGCGCGTCCCTCGCCGAAGGCGGTGCGCAGGAAGCGGTAGATGAGCCAGCCGGCGCCGGCTCCCAGCACGGCCATGTTGAAGGTGTTGGCGCCCAGGGCGGCGATCCCGCCGTCCTGGAAGAGCAGGGCCTGGACCAGGATGACCGAGAACATGACCAGCAGGCCGGCCCAGGGACCGACCAGCACCCCCACCAGCACGCCGCCCAGCAGGTGGGCGCTGGTGCCGGCCCCGAGTGGGAAGTTGAGCATCTGGGCGGCGAAGACGAAGGCGGTCAGCGCCCCCAGCAGGGGGGCTTCCCGCTCTCCGAGGGCCTGCCGGCTGCGGCGGGCGGCCAGCGCGACGGCGCCGGCGCTCAGCGCGGTGGTGCCGGCGATGACCGGGGGGCTGAGAAAACCGTCCGGGATGTGGGCCATGGCTGCATCACTCACCGTTCTGGGAGGATCGCGGGACCGGCGGTTCGCGCCGCCGCCCCGATCCCCGGTCCGCAGGCACTCCCGTAGCACGGGCGGTGCCGGAAGGTCCAAGGCTACGTCGGTGAACGGGCCCCTGACAACCGGCAACGTTGACCACCGGCAGTCTTGTCAGGTCGAGATGAAACTTGCGGCGGTTCGTGGCGTACTATACTCTGTAAAACAAAGAATACTGAAAAACAGCATACACTCCAGAACAGAGAGACGACATGGAACCGACCATCTCCCTGAAGGAACTCGAGAAGAAAGCCTTCCGGAGCGTCCACCAGGACGGGCTGTTGGACATGGTCTTCGGCCTGATCCTGCTATTGCTCGGGCTCGGACAGCTCCTGGAGCGACAGCCGGGCATTTCCGAGGGCGCCGCCATGGCCGTCTACGCCGGACTCGTGCTGGTGATCGTAGGGGGCTTCACCCTGCTCAAGCGCAAGGTGACCCTCCCCCGCATCGGGAGCGCGAAATTCGGGCCCTCCCGCCGGGCCAAGGTGCGGAAGGTGGTCTGGGTACTGGCCGCTTCGGCCGGGTTGGGCCTGGCCGTCTTCGCGGTCACGGCGACGGGCCTGCTGCCGGGCGGATCCGGCCTGGCCATCCCGGCTCTTTTCCTGGTCAACTGCGTGGTCGTCTTCGGGGCCATGGCCTACTTCATGGAGCACTCGCGCCTCTACCTCTACGGCTGGTTCTACGGGCTGAGCCTCTTCCTTTCCGAGTGGCTGCGCCCGGTGTCTCTCTATCCGCTTCTCTGGGCGGTCATCCCTTTCAGTGTGATCATGGTCATAATCGGGACGGTGCTCTTCGTGCGCTTTCTGCGCGACTACCCGCTCCCCGCCCATGGGGCCGCGGAGGGATCGGAATGAACGCGGGGCACCAGCCCGGGAGCGAGGGACACCCGGATGATGCGGCCACCCATCCCCTGGCCGAGGTGGACCGGGTTATTCACGGGCACGCCCGGCTGATGGTGATGAGCTCCCTCTACGTGCTCGAAGAGGCGGACTACACCTTCCTGGTCAACCTGACCGGCCTGACCTGGGGGAACCTCACTAGCAACCTGACCCGACTCGAGGAGGCGGGCTACGTGGCCGTGGAGAAAAGAATCGATGGCCGCCGGGTCACCTCCACGGTGCGGCTGACCTCGGTGGGGCATGAGGCCTTCCGGCTCTACCGGCAGCAGATGAAGGCGGTCCTGGACGACCTGCCGGAGTGATATATTAGAGTCAACTGACATTCCGTCGGTGCTTACTTCGGTCAGGAGGTCGTCGTCATGTCGCTCAGGCGTCGTGCTCCATCCGTACTTGCGCTCGCATTCTCCCTTTCCCTTATCCTGCTCGTGGCCGGTGGCTGCGACCGGCTCCTCAAGTCGAACGGGGACCCGCTGGATGACCTGGTCGGTTCCTGGTACGCCACCTCCTTCCTGTTCGTCAATCCCGCCAACACCGCCCAGCAGATCGAGGAGGTCGCCCAGGGGACGCAGATGACCCTGGTGGTCACCGCAGACGGGCATTACACCGCCATCTTCATCCGGCCCGAGGAAGAGACCGAGGTGGACAGCGGCACCATCAGCGCCACCGAGACCGAACTGACGGTCACTCCTAGCGGCGACTCCCCGATGCACTTCACCTGGTCGTTGAGCGGGGATGTGCTTACGCTGATCAACGCAAATGAGCACCACGACTGGAACAACGACGGCAGTGGCGATCCGGCCACCCTGACCATCGTCCTCCACCGCACGACCGCCAATCCGGCGCTGAACGACCTGCTCGGCACCTGGTCGGCCACCAGCATGCGTTTCACCAACCTGGCCAATCCATCCCAGCAGGTGGATATGATCGCGGCCGGTGGCTATGTCACCATGAAGGTGGCTACGGGCGGCGTGCTTTCGGTGGTGAGGGGTCTGCCGGGGGACGAAGAGGCGGGGGGAGTGAAGACCGGCACGGTCTCGCTCTCCGGAGACAGCCTGCTGGTGACCCTGCCGGACGATCCTGAACCTACCTCCAAGATGGGCTGGTCCCTGGTGGGCGGGGTCCTGACCCTCTCCATGAGCCCGAACTATTTCGACTTCGACGGCGACGGCGACGGCGAAGCCGCCCGCATGGAGCTGGTCCTGGTCCGGGTCACCGAGCCGGCGCTGAACGCGCTGAACGGCACCTGGGTAGTGGAGGAGATGGAGTACGTCAACCCGTTCAATCCGACGCAGACCTGGGATGTGTCCACCGGGCTGGCCGCGATGACGGTCGAACTCTCGGGCGGTGTCATTGATGTCTACCAGCTCTCCCTGGGGGACGACACCGGGGTCCAGCACGGCACGTACTCCCTCTTCGGCGACCTGCTGATCGCGGACTTCGAAGGGGATTCGGAATCCTCGGCGGTGAAGGTCGCGCTCTCGGGCGGTTTGCTGCACTTCCAGAGTGTGAGCGACCATCACGACTGGGACGAGGATGGGGAAGACGAACCGGCCGTGATGTATGCCACCTCCAGCGAGTACTCCGGACCCGGGGTGGGGGATATCACCGGCATGTGGACGGCGACCGAGTTCCTGTTCAAGAACCCCTTCGATCCCGAGCAGACCTGGGACTACCTGGCCGACGGCGGCGCGTGGACCCTGGAGGTCACGGCCGGCGGCGGCGGCCGTCTCGTCGCCGCCTTCCCCGGCCAGGAGGTAATGACGGACAAGGCGGTGATCCTGGAGAACCACGGTCCGATCCTGGAGTTCCACTATGCCACGGGGGAGCCGGTCTATAACGCCTTCAAGGTCGACGCGGGTTGCATCTACATGGTCAGGTTCGTCCACCTTGACTGGAATGGCGACGGCGTCGCCAGTGAACCGGCCGTCCGCACCGTGGAACTCGATCCGGTCAGCGATATCGCGGCGGCTTCCGATTTCGCCGGCGATTGGTCGGCCTCCTCGATGGTCTACTGGCGGGTGCCCGGCTGGACCGAATCGTACGACTCGATCGCCGAGGGCGGGGCCTTCAACCTGAACATCCAGCCCGATCTCATCTTCGCCGGCTCCATGACGCCGCCGGGAGAGAGTCCGGAGGCGATCAGCGGATACGGGGAGATCTTCGGGAACCTGCTGATGCTCTACGATAATGCG
>CAZFHZ010000031.1:0-33849 GCA_964519015.1 uncultured Gemmatimonadota bacterium
CCGGTCGGAGTGGAGGCGATGACCGAGTACTGGCTCATGCCCCTGGTCGGCTTCACCTTCGACACGACCTTGGCCGCGGCCGGGCTCGTCTTCAGCGGCGTGGTCGAGCGCTTCCCCCGCATCCGGTGGGCCCTCTGTCACCTCGGCGGGGCCATCCCCTACCTGGCCGAACGGCTCGACCGCGGCTACCACGCCTTCCGTGAGTGCCGCGAGCGGATCACCCGTCTGCCCAGCGAGTACCTGAAGACCTTCTACTACGACACGGTGAACTTCGACCCGGCCGCCCTGGAGCTGGCGATCCGGTTCGCTGGTGTCGACCACCTGCTGGCCGGCAGCGACTACCCGCACATGATCGGGAGCCTGCGCGGGATGGTCGCCAGCATCCGGGGGCTGACCGTCAGCGAGGAGGAGAAGGCCCTCATCCTGGGGGGGAACGCCGAGCGGCTGCTCTCCGGAGCCTGATCGGAGAGCCGGAAGGAGTCACCATCCCTTGAGCGGCGCCGGACGCCGCATTGACACCCGGGGTGGCTCCCCGCATATTCAGGACTCCCGAAGGACGACGTGGGGATATAGCTCAGCTGGGAGAGCGCCGGCCTCGCATGCCGGAGGTCGCGGGTTCGAGTCCCGCTATCTCCACCAGAACGAAAAAGGCCTCCGTCGCAGCCGCGAGGGAGGCCTTCGCACGTCCGGGCCGGCGGGCGGTTACATGGTCCCGAGGGTCACCGACTTGTAGCGGTCCGGGCTGTACGGCTTGACGACGAAGCCGCGGCCGTCGATGACCCCGAAGCCGGTGCCCTGGAGCCGCTCGCGGGCGCTGTTGATGACGGTCGCTTTGGGAGGGACGGCGATCATGCGCTTGAGCCTCTTCTTCCCCTTCACCCCCTGCAACCGCTGGATCACTTCGTCGGTCAGCTCCTCCGGCTCCATCACCACGACCAGGGCGTAGCCGGCTCCCAGCAGGTCGACCCCTCCACCGGAGGGCTCGGCGACCTTCAGCTTCTCCTTCAGGTTGGCTACCAGTTCGTCACGGGTCATGTTCGTCATGCCGGGCCTCTGGGCTGGGGGGCGCTGGGCCTCCGGTTCCGGTTCACACGTTCGGCGGCACAAGGTAGGCGCGCCGGGGGAAGTACGCAACCGGGAGGATACCGGGAGCGGTCAGTCGGTCTCCTTCCGGCTGCGTTCCCGTACGCCGTCGGTGAGCTTGGGCTCGTTGCGGCAGCCGGGGATGCCCGGCTCGGTCATGTCGCGCACGTCGAGGATACGGGCCATCTCCTCGGGGGTGAGCAGACCCATCTCCAACACCAGCTCGGGGATGGTACGACCGGTGCGCTGCGCCTCCTTGGCCACCCGGGCGGCGTTCTCGTAACCGATGCACGGGTTGAGGGCGGTCACCAGGCCGAGGGTACGGTCGGCATACGCGCGGCAGCGCTCGGCGTCGGCCTCGATCCCCCGGACGCAGCGGACATCGAGGACCGTCACCGCCCGGGTCAGGATCCCCAGGCTGGAGAGCAGGTCGAAGGCGATGAGCGGCATCATGACGTTGAGTTCGAACTGCCCCGCCTGGGCGGCCAGGGCGATGGCCTGGTCGTAGCCGATCACCTGGAAACAGACCTGGTTGGTCATCTCGCAGATGACGGGATTGACCTTCCCCGGCATGATACTGGAGCCGGGCTGCACGGGGGGGAGGAAGATCTCGGCCAGACCGGTGGTGGGGCCGCTGGCCATCAGACGCAGGTCGTTGCAGATCCGCCCCAGTTCGACCGCCAGGCCGCGCAGGGCCGCCGAGAGGTAGACGAAGGGGAACATGCTCTGCATGGCCTCGCGCAGGTCCTCGGCCGGGCGGAGCGGTTCCCCCGTCCGCTCGGCCAGCAACGCGCAGACCCGCTCCCGGTAGCGCGGCTCGGTGTTCAGCCCGGTGCCGGTGGCGCTCCCGCCGATGCCCAGCGGGAGGCACTCGGCCAGCGCCCGCTCGATCCCCTCCCGGCAGCGGCCGGTGGTGACCGCCCAGGCGGTGAACTCCTGGCCCAGCCGCACCGGGACGGCGTCCTGCAGGTGGGTGCGGCCGCTCTTGAGGATATCATCGAAGGCCCGCCCCTTGAGGGCGAAGGCCTCCTCGAGGCCGCGCAGCGCCGTGATCAGTTCACGCCCCTGCCGGAGCGCGCCCAGCCGGATGGCGGTGGGAACCACGTCGTTGGTGCTCTGGCCGAAGTTCACGTGGTCGTTCGGATGGACCAGGCGGAAGTCCCCACGCTTCGCCCCCAGCAGCTCGCCGGCCCGGCTGGCCAGCACCTCGTTGACGTTCATGTGGTGGCTGGTGCCCGCCCCGGCCTGGTAGACGTCGACCACGAACTGGTCGGCCAGATCTCCGGCCATGACCTCCTCGGCGGCCCGGGCGATGGCCTCGCCGATCTTCGGCGGCAGGATCTCCAGCTCGGTGTTGACCCGGGCGGCCGCCCACTTCACCAGGGCGGTGGCCCAGACGAAAAGGGGGAGAGGGCGCTGGCCGGAGATGGGGAAGTTCTCCAGGGCGCGGGCGGTCTGGGCGTCCCAGTAGGCGTCCGCGGGGACGTCGATGGTCCCCATGGTGTCCTTGGCGGTGCGGTGCAGTGCGATCAGCCTCCCTGTCGGACGGACTGGATCCAGTCGCGGAGATTGGTGTTGAGGACCGCCTGGAGGGCAAAGGGTGCGGTGACCGAGTCGGTGGCCACCCAGACGACCATGTTGCTCTGACGGAAGAAATAGTTGCGCTGACCCCGGCCCGCCACCTGGGTGATCGGTGTGTTCTGGCGGATGAACTGCGACTGGTTGCGCCAGCTGGCGTTGAACGCCGGATCGGTCTCGTCGATGAGCAGCGAGTAGGCTTCGGCGGCCGATTCCTGGAGAGCAGCGATCCCCACCCACACCTCCACCGGGTAGTTCAGGAAGAGGTAGTTGGCCACGACCCCGTCCACGAAGGGGAGGCTGCGTCCGTTGACGGGGAACTTTCGCCGGATGTAGCCGACGGCTGTGGTGTCCTCGAGCGCGAGTAGGTAGAAGGCGTCGGTCAAGCTGCCGATGTCCAGCAGCCGCTCCTCGGTGGTCACCTCATGGCGTACCGAGCTGAGCACGATCAGCCCACCGACCACCGCCACCACCAGGGCGATCCCGAACAGAAAACGGCGCCGGGCCCGGGCGCTGCGACGGCGCGCCTCCTCGGGGTCCTCGGCATCGGGTCGCCGGTACTTACGGTAGTTCTCTTCGACGACCTCGAGCTTATCTTCGGCGTCACCGTCGAGGTCGTACCCGCCCGTCGCCCGCCAGTTCTTGTCGGCCATGGTCTCGCTCCGCGTGTCGGGGTCCGGTGGTTACGGCGTCGGACCGCGCTCGAGGGGGATGAACCGTTCCCGGGGGGCCCCGCAGGCGGGACAGGTGAAATCCCCGGACAGCTCGTCGAAGGGGGTGCCGGGCCCCACCCCGACGGCCGGGGCCCCGTCGGCCGGTACATAGCAGTATCCACAGGCGAGGCATTCGTGCATACCGACCATGTTAGGCGGGGGGTGGCGGCGGGCCCAAGCACATTCGGCGTCGTGATTTCAGGCTTGAGGGGCCCCGGTGCCGCCCGTAGTCTGTCCACCGCCTGCGACCGGCGGCCGGCGGGCCGCCCCCGACCCGGGACGCTCACTTATGAACGACGGAACCGCGCTGCCGGAACCGCTCTGCCGAGCCCCGGGCTGCCCCTTCCTCCCCTTGAGCGGGGCCGACACCTGTTTCGAACATCTCGCCGACCCGGCCGCTTTCCTGACCCGAATCGCCGCGGCGGCCTCAGCAGGGGAGCTCCTGGACGCCCCTCGCTGGCCGAAGCTCCAGGCGGACGGTGTCTGCTGGCCGGGATTGCGCGCGCCCGGCGCCGACCTGCGCGGTGCCCGGCTGGAAGGGGCCGATCTCTCCGCCTGCGACCTGCGGGGGGCGAACCTGGAGGGGGCGGTGCTGCGCCGGGCCGATCTGCGCGGAGCCGACCTGAGCGGGGCCGAGCTGGGGGGTGTGCGCGCCGAGCGGGCCGACCTGCGGAGCGCCCGGCTGACGGCCAGCCGGGGTGCGCATCTCGATCTGACCGGAGCGGACCTGGAGGAAGCCGACCTGAGCGATGCCCATTGGCCGGCCGCCCGTCTGGTCGACGCCGCTCTGGCCGGGGTGACCGCGCCGCGCCTCTTCGCCCCCTGGAGTGACCTCACCGGTGCCCGGCTGTGCGGTGCCCGGCTCACCTTCGCCGTGCTGGGCGGCAGCCGGTTGGTGGCAGCGGACCTGGGTGGAGCCGACCTGCAGCAGGCTTCTCTGGTCGGGGTGGATGCCCGCGGGGTGGTGCTGCGCGGCGCGCTCCTCTACTACAGCCGTCCCGGTGCGGCCGACTTCGGCGAAGCCGACCTGCGCGGGGCGGATCTGCGCCGGGCCGTCTTCCGGGAGGCCGACCTGCGGGGCGCCGACCTGACCGGCGCCGACACCGAGGGCGCCATCTTCCAGCGGGCCAGGAGGGAGTGAGCGATGTCGCTGTGCGTCCATCACTTCCCCTTCCCCGAGGTCAACGAGATGAACGCCTGGCTCGTCTGGTGTCCCCGTTCCCGGGAGTGCCTGCTGGTCGACCCGGGGGGGTGGGATGGACGGATCCCGGAGTACGTCGCCCGGGAGGGACTCACCCCGGTCGGGATCCTGCTCACCCATTCCCATCACGACCACGTGGGGGGGGCGGCCGCCGCCCGGCGGGAACTGGATGCTCCCCTGCTCGCTTCGGCCGGCACGGTTGCGCGTCTGGCGGCGGAGGTGCCCGCAGAGGCCTGCCGGATCGTGGGGGAGGGGGACCGGGTCGTGGTGGGGGGGCACAGCGGTTCCATCCATGCCCTGCCCGGTCACACCGACGACCAGATCGCCCTCCACCTGGAGGGGCACCTCTTCGCCGGGGATGCACTCTTCGCCGCCGCCCTGGGGGGCACCCCCGACCCGGCCCGTTTCCATCTCCAGGCGGCTGGGCTGCGGCGGTTGCTCCGGGATCTCCCCGCCGACACGATGGTGCATCCCGGGCATGGTCCGGTGACCGAGGTCGGGCTCGAACGGCTCTTCAATCCCTTCCTCAAGGGGACCGACCCGCGCGGTCCGGCCACACCGGGGGAGCGGTGAGCGACCCCGACGGCCTGCGGCGCCGCCTGGTGCGGATCGCAGTGGCCGGTTCGGCCTTCGAAGCCGGGCTGATCCGTCGCGGTCTGGAGGCGGCCGGCATCCCCTGCCTGATCCCCGGTGAGGACGTCGAGCCCGATCCGGGGGCGGGCCTGGATGAGAACAGCATCCTGGTTCCAGTTGATATGCGTGACGCGGCACTCGATGTTCTGCTCAAGGTATGGGAGTTCTTCGAACCGGTTGACCCCGATCCGGGAAGGTCGTCATCCTGAACCCGTATGCCTGAGAAGACGAACAAGGACCTCAGACAGCTCAACCTGATCGCTTACCTGCTGAACCATCGGTTCCCGGTCACCTGGGACGAGATCCGACAGCGGGTGCCCGGCTACCAGCCGGTCGGCGAGGTGGACGAGAAGTCGATCCTGCGCAAGTTCGAACGGGACAAGGAAGAGTTGCGCGCCCAGGGGATTCCGATCGACACCGTGCCGATCGACAGTGAGGTCCTGATGGGCTACCGGCTCGACCGGACCCGTTTCTACCTTCCCCGGATCGCCTTCACCGAGCCGGAGATCCGGGCCCTGGTCGTGGCCGTCCGGCGCGTCGCCGAGATGAAGGGGTTCCCGCTCGCCCGCGAGGCCCGCTCGGTGATGCGCAAGCTGGTCTTCGATTCGGAACCGGCCTCCGATGCCGACGGCCGGGTCGTCTACCGCTACTCCGGTCACAACCTCTCGGCCGTGATGGAGACGGTCACCGAGGCGCTGCTGCGCAAGAAGCGCCTGCACATGACCTACTACAGCCTGCTACGCGACGAACTCACCGAACGGGACGTCTACCCCTACGGGCTGATGCAGCGCGGAGGGGGGTGGTACCTGGTCGCCTGGTGCTGTCTGCGCGAAGAGATCCGCCAGTTCCGGCTCGAGCGCATCAAGTCCCTCCAGATCAACCGCTCCGACCCGGCCGTACCCGACTACGAGATCCCGAAGGACTTCTCGCTCAAGGACTACATGGGACGCGAACCGTGGGACTACTCCACATCGCGCCCCACGGCCGTGGAGGTCCACATGAGCCCGGCCCGGTACGCCCAGGCGCGCGTCCGGTGGTCGGACCGTCCCGATGTGGAGTTCTCCACCGACCGGTCCCACACCGTGCTGATGCACGTGCGGGATGACGACGCCTTCTGCCGCTGGGTGCTGGGTGAGCAGGGGGAGGTCGAGATCCTGGCGCCGAAACGGATGGTCCGGGAGATGCGCAACCTGATCCGTTCGGTGAGCGAGGCGTACGCCCCATTGCCGAGGGAGGCCTGATGGCCAGCGCCGACCGCCTCAACCGGATCCTGGGTATGATCCCCTTCCTGCTCCAGAATCCCGGCGTGCCCCTCTCCGAGCTGGCCGAGGAGTTCCAGGTCCGCCCGGCCGAGCTGCTGCGTGACCTGGAGGCACTCTCGAACTGCAGTTACGGCCCCTTCGGTTCGGCTGAGATCATGGACGCCTACATCGAGGACGACCGGGTGCACCTCTGGACGGGGGAGCACTTCAAGCGCCCGCTCTCCTTCACGCCCGGCGAACTGCTCGCTCTCCGCACCGCGGTCTCCCTGCTGCTGACCCATACCGACGCCCGGGAGGTCCGCGACCTGGCGCGCGCCTACCGCCGGATCGCCGAGGAGACCGAGGGGGGGGCGATGGGCGCCCGGGCCTTCAAGGGGATTCTCGGCGTGGAGCCCCCGCCGGAACTGACCGGCGAGGTCTTCAGCACGCTCGAGCGCAGCGTCCACGAGGGACGCAAGGTTCGGATCAGTTACTTCACCGAACACCGTGGCACCCTTTCCGAGCGGAAGATCGCTCCCTACCGGATGGTCTGCAGCGACGGCCGCTGGTACGTGGTGGCGAACTGTGAGCGCGCTCAGGGGGTGCGGACCTTCCGGGCCGACCATGTGCGGTCCGCCTCCCTGCTGGGGGAGCATTTCGAGGTCCCGGAGGAGTTCCGGCTCGAGGACCACTTCACTCAGGGTGTCTATGTGGAGACCGAGGAGGAGGAGCGCATCGTCGTGCGCTATCGTCCCCCGGCGGCCCAGTGGGTCACCGAGGAGGAGGGACGCGGCCGTCCCGACCGGGAGGGAGCGGTCACCCTCAGTTACCGGACCTCCAGCCCGCGCTGGCTCCTCCAGCGGGTCTTCTCCTACGGGCGGTCGGCCGAGATCCTGGAACCGGTCACGCTGCGGGAAGAGGTGCGGGTGATGCTGGAGCGTCTGGAGGAGACCTATCGCGAGCGGAGCTGAGGTGTAAACAGGCCCGGCACCGAACGCGTCTCCCCGGTGAAGACCGGACCTGGACGAGCCATAACGAACCAGAACGCTCGCGATCTCTCCTTCACTCACCGACACCGGGAACGGTCTTCCGGATACCGGCGCCGGTCCGCCTCCGGGCGGGCCGGCGCTTCGTTGATGCGGCGACGGGGACGGAAAGGTACTATCATGGATTCTGATATGTGCCCGTCCCAAGCGAAGATGCGCGCCTCCCGGGGGGGCGCTCGGCCGGTCGGGGGCTCGGCCACCGCCGCGCTCCTCCTCTTGCTGGCGGCGGCCGGCCCGGTGCGGGCGCAGAGTGCGCCGCCGCTGCTGCCCGACGTGACCTGCGAGATCGATCTGGAGGGTCGCGCCGAGCACATCGCCGCGGTCACCATCACTTTCTCCGCCCTCGACCGGGACACCCTCGATCTGCGATTCCCCCTGTGGACCACCGGCGGCCGCGTGCGGCGCTCGGGGGACGACCTGATGGAGTTGACCGCCACTGGACCGGAGGGGCTCCCCCTGAGGATCCGCCGTCTCGGTCCCGAGCACTGGCAGGTGGATGTCCGCGGGATCGCCGAACCGGTCATCCACTACCGGATCTGGGCGAACGACCCATCCCCCCGCGGAGCCCAGGTCAACACCCGGCACGCCTACCTCAACCCGGCCGCGGTCCTGCTCTATCCCGCCGAATTGCCCCGGATGCCGGTCACCGTCCGCTTCCGCATCCCCTCCTCCTGGAAGGTCGCCTCAACGCTCGAACCGACCTTCGACCCGACGGTCTTCCGGGCCGCCGATTTCCTGGAGGTCTTCGAGGCCCCCTTCGAAGCGGCCGCCTTCGAGGAGCGCTTCTTCACCGTGCGGGGGATGAACGTCACCCTGGTGACCCACGACACCCCCGCGGGGCTCGACCGGGCGGCCCTGCTGCAGGGCCTGGAGCGTCTGCTCGACCAGGCGGTGAACCTGTTCGGCGTCGTGCCGGCCTCCGACCATCTCTTCGTCTTCCATTTCCAGGGGGAGGGGACCCGTGAAGCCATGGGCCTGCCCGCCGCCACCTCGGTGCAGTGGGGACTGCCCCTGACCGGCAGCGGGATGGATGAGCTGCTGCGCACCACCCTGGAAGGTTTCCTGCACGCCTGGCTGGGGGGACGCATCCGCCCCGGGGCGATGCTCCAGTCTTTCCTGACCTATCCATTCGTCACCGACAGTTACTGGTTCCTCGACGGGGCGGCCGCCTACTACACCGAACTGCTCGCCATCCGGGCCGGCCGGGCCCGCCCGGAGCGGCTGCAGGAACGGCTCGGCCGGGAGATCACCCGGCTGCAGAACACGACCGCCCGTTCCTTCCGTTCGGCCGCGGAGTCGAGCCAGGGACTCTGGGACCTGGAGGCCGAGGGATGGCGTTCCCCCCAGCGGGGCCTCGACCACCGCGGCAAGGGCCTCCTGCTCTGCTTCCAGCTCGACCAGGAGATCCGCCGGGCCACGGCCAACCGGAGGTCGCTGGACGACCTGATGTCCCTCCTGGCCGGCTGGTTCGGGCGCTCCGGCCGGGCCTTCGACGAGTCGGCCGACCTGATCCTGGCGGCCGGCGCACTCGCCCGCACCGACCTGACCTCCTTCCTCGACCAGTATGTCTACGGGACGGTCGAACTCCCCTATGAGGAGGCGCTCGGGGTGGTGGGATGGACGCTCCGTCCGGTGACCGAGGAGGTGGCCCGGCCGGGGTTCGAGGCCGAACCGGAGGGGGGAGAGACCCTGCGGGTCGCCTCGGTGGTGGAGGGCTCACCGGCCGCCCGGGCGGGCCTGCGGGTGGGCGATCGCATCATGGCGATCAACGGATCCTCCAACCTGGCCGCCCTGGCCGGGGTCGTCGAACTCGCCCGTCCGGGGGACATCCTGACGCTGCGGGTACGCCGGGCCGGCCGGGAGGAGGAGGTCAGCTTCCCGCTCTCCGCCGGGCAGGCGCAGATCTTCAGGATCGAATCCTCCCCCGCGCCGACCCCCCAGCAGCAGGCCGTCGCCCTCTCGCTCTTCGGCGGTCCGGGCTGAGCGAGTCCTCCCCCTCCCCGGTTTGAGCCGACCGCCGCCGAACCTATATTGCGCCCATGTCCTACCGTTTCGTCTTCGGACCCGTCCACAGCCGCCGGATGGGGTACAGCCTGGGCATCGACCCGGTGCCCCGCAAGACCTGCAGCATGGACTGCATCTACTGCGAGGTCGGTCCCACCGACCGGTGGACGATGGAGCGGCGGGAATGGGTACCGGTCGGCGATATCCTCGAGGAGGTACGCCGCAAACTGGCCGAGCATCACCGCATCGACGTCATCACCTTCAGCGGCAGCGGTGAGCCGGTCCTCCACTCCGGCCTGGGCGCGATGATCGACGGGATCCGCCGGATGACCGATCTGCCCATCGCGGTGCTTACCAACGGCAGTTACCTGAACGACGAGGCCGTGCGGGCCGACCTGGCCCGGGCCGACATCGTGGTGCCCAGCCTGGATGCGGTCACTCCCGAGGTCTTCCAGGCGATCAACCGTCCCCACCGCAAGCTCCACCTCGAAGATGTGATCGCGGGTCTGAAGGCCTTCCGGAAGGAGTTCCAAGGGAAGCTCTGGCTGGAGGTGCTGCTGGTCGAAGGTGTGAACGACGGTGATGAGGAGGTCCGGCGGCTGGCCGCCGTCGCGGCCGAGATCGAGCCCGACCGGATCGACCTCAACACGGTGGTGCGTCCCCCCGCCTGCGAAGGGGTCCGGGGCATCTCCCCGGAGCGGCTGGAGCGGATCCGGGAGATGCTCGGTCCCCGGGCGCTCGTGGTGGGCCGGGTCAGCGGGCAGGCGCCACCACCGGCCGCCGTCGAGCTGGCCGAGGCGATCCTCGAGATTGCCGCCCGCCGTCCGGTGACCCGGCACGACCTGATCGACACCCTGGGACGCAAGCCGGGCGAGATCGAGTCGGTCGTGCGGGCCCTCCTCGAGGAGGGGCGGCTCCGGGAACGGGCCCACGACGACCAGCTCTTCCTGGAGACGCCGCCGACCCCCCGGGTCGGGCGCTCCCCCGGACACCCCTCCCGCAGCTCGACCGGCTGAACCTCTCTCGCGGGGTCTGGATACGCGGTCCGGGGCATGCTAGGCTCCGGCCCGACCGTCCCCACCGCCCGACCCGGCGATGGTCGCGACCCGATACCGGAGGATCCTCCCATGCCTGCCCGACGCACCCTGCCGGCCCTGCTGCTGGTGCTGGTCGCCGCGGGCTGCTCCCGCTATCCGGCCGGGAGCGGCCGCGCCGTCACCTCGATCACGGCCGACGAGTTGAGACACCACCTCACCTTCCTGGCCGATCCCTCCTTCCACGGCCGCTACACCGCCTCGCCCGAGATCAGGATCGCCTCGCGCTATCTGGCCAACGAGGCGGAGCGGATCGGGCTGCGTCCCCTGATGCCCGACGGCTCCTTCTTCCAGCGCATCCCCTTCGAGGCGACCGAGGTCGACCCGGCCGGGACCCGCATCGAATCCGCCGGGGGCACCGAGCTCCACTACCTCCAGGAGTTCGGTATTCCCTCACGGGTCACCGAATCCGCCGTGCTCTCCGGCCGGCTCTTCTTCGCCGGCGCGGGCCTGAAGGCACCGGAACTGGGCTGGGACGACCTGGGTGGGGCCGATCTGCGCGGCCGGATCGTGGTGCTGCTGGAGCCGGAGGTCCCGGCGGGACACCCCCTCGATACTCCGGAGGGGCGGCGGGCCCTGCGGATGCGCGCGAGTGCGGCCCTGCGGGCCGGGGCGCTGGCCGTCTTGAGCGTGATGAGCCCGGAGCGGGAGGCCCGCTTCGCCTCCGGTGAGCTGCACTTCGATCCCGTCCCCTACCTCTACCCGGCCGTGGAACTCAAGGTCCCCTACCGGGCCCGCAGCAGCGCCACGTTCAGCCGGGCCGAACTGCGGCACGAGGCGGCGGCCCGTCTGCTGGGAATGTCCGCCGACCAGCTGGCGGCCGCCTGGGAGCGTTTCCGGCAGGGGCGTCCTGGACCGGGGCGGACCCCGGCCGCCCGCAGCGCCACCATCCGGGTGAGCGTCCGGCAAGAGGTGCGGGAGTGCGGTAACGTGGTCGCCTGGGTCGAGGGAAGCGATCCGCGGCTGAAGGGTGAGTACGTGGTCTACGGCGCCCACACCGACCACCTCGGATCCCGGGACGGGCTCTCCTACAATGGAGCCGACGATAACGGTTCGGCCTGCGTCGCCCTGCTGGAGATCGGCCAGGCGCTCATGATCCACCGGCCGAAGCGGTCGGTCATCCTGGTCTGGAACACGGCCGAGGAACTCGGGCTGTTCGGCTCCACGGTGTTCGTGCAGGAGTGCCCGGTGCCGGTCGAGCGCATCAGCGCCCAGATCAACCTCGACATGATCTGCCGCAACGATCCCGACAGCCTCTACCTGGTCGGGTCGGAATCCCTCAGCACCGGGCTGGACGCCGCCCTCAACCGGGTCAATGACCGCTCGATCGGGCTGGTCTTCGACTACCGCTACCGGGAGGTTTCCCATCCCGACCGCTTCTTCTTCCGCAGCGACCACTACCCCTTCATCCAGTACGGGATCCCGGGGGTGTGGCTCTTCTGCGGGACCACTCCCGACTACCATCAGGTGACCGATACCATCGACCGGGTCGACTACGCCAAGATGGAACGGGTGAGCCGGCTGGCCTACCTGGTCGGGCTGGATATCGGGAACCTCGGGGAGATGCTGCCGCTCGACGTGCGGCCGGATGTGACCACCCGGGGGGCGCACAACCTGGCCATCAACTGGCGCCCCACGGGCCGATAAAGACCACAGAGACCACCGCGATCACCGACGCGACGGCGTCCGCTCCCACCGGGAACGGACGCCGTCCGGCTGTCCGGAGACGGGAAGGAGGCCTCAGTACCCGCCCATCATGAAGTCACGGTTGTCACGCCGCGGATTGAGCCGCGGGTTGACGAAAGCGCTGTAGATCGACCCGAAGGTGTAGGAGAAGCCCACCCGCAGCTGGTAACGGAAGGAGGTCTGGAGGCTGTGGATGCGCAGTAGGACGTCCTCGTCCGAGTAGCCCTCCCCCGAGAGATAGAGCTGGTCGTGGATGCGGGAGGTGCTCCCGTTGATGTTGAAGGAAAAGCCGCGGAAGAGCCGGATGTCCCAGCTCATCGAGAAGTCGATCTTGTAGAACTTGACGTTGTCGAGGTAGTGGGAGGCCTCGATCGAAGTGCGGGCGGTCCCCCAGGGCTGGGTCATCTCGTACGATAGGGTCAGCGCGTGGTTCCCCCGGCCTTCCCGGGTCTTCCGGTAGATGGTGGTGTCGGTGTAGGCGTAGTAGTTGGCCCCGACCGTGTACTGGAGGGTGAGCTGGCGGCGGGTGAACTCGCTGTAGGGCCAGAGGCTCCACTCCAGGGCGGGGGCCGCCCGCAGGGAGAGCTCCTGGTTGTTCTGGGTGGAGGAGCCGGCGGTGAAGCGGGCTCCGGCCGACCAGTGGGAGTTCAACGCGATCACGTGGGAGAAATCGGCGTTGAGCCGGTGGGTGTAGTACTCGTTCCAGCCCTCACTGAGCAGCCGCTCGTCCTCCCCGTAGTTGCCGCTGAGCGAGAGCGAGGTCTTGAGTCCCTCGGTCACCCGCCGGGCGGTGAAGGAACCGTCCAGGTCACGCGACTTGGAACGGGACTCCCCCCGCAGGTTGCCGCTCAGCCGGCTGCTGAAGACCCAGAAGTCCCAGGGGTCGTCGGTGGGGGGGGCCGGGTGCACGCCCGGACCACGGCGCTCCTGTCCCCGCCGGGCCAGTTCGAACTCCTGCCCCGCCTCCGTCTTCATCAGGTAGGGGACCAGCCCGAGCTTGAGGATGCGCACGATGGCGCTGCGGGTCGCATCGTCCGTCTCATCCTGGGTGGAGACGTAAGAAAGGGTGTCGGCCAGCCCCGCGAAGGGGGGCTGGCGTCCCATCAGGTCGAGCCGGTAGGCGTTCCCCCCGGCCCCGGCGCTCTGCGAGGTGATCAGGATGTAGACCTGGGCGTCCTGCACGTCCCGCACCCAGTCCACGAAGTCGATCTCGGTCTTGATGAAGTCCTGGTCGCAGCCGCGGATCCGGCAGTCGAGGAAGACCCGCAGGGTCTGGGGTCGGCCGTTGCCGGCGGCCGAACCCTGCTGGGCGGTGACAGGGCAGGATCGGGAGATCAGGGCCGCCGGTGTCAGCAGTGCGACCAGCGCCAAAGGGGTGATCCATCGGGGTGTAGGGCGTCGGGTCGGGTCGGTCATGGCATCCGTTCTCTGGTTGGGGGGACGTCGGCGGCGTCTATCTGTATGAATCCGGCGGGGATGGTTCCTTCGATGCCTCGGGTCGGGGGCACAGAGTATGCGGTCTCCAGGAGTACGCAAGCACGGAAAGCGGCCGGCCCGGCCACGGACGTTCTTGCGTGCGGGCGCCCGCATCCCCTAGTCTGCCCGTCGGAATCCATGATGAAGCGCGGTGTGCCGGGCCGGTGGAGGTCCCCCCTGCGGCGCGCCGTGACCTAGCCCGAGGACGCTCCCATGAACCGTACCTTCACGCTCCGCCGGCGCACCCGTCCGGCGCCCGCCTGGCTCGTCATCGCCCTCCTGCTGCTCGCCGTGCCCATGACCACGGCGGCCCAGGGGCAGCCGGCCAAGCGCCCCCTGACCCACGACGACTACGACGCCTGGAAGTCGATCCGCGGCCAGCGGATCTCCAACGACGGCCGCTGGGTGGTCTACCAGGTCGCTCCCCAGGAGGGGGACGGCGAGCTGGTCGTGCGAGCCGTGCGCGGGGCCACCGAGTACCGCCAGCCGAGGGGGCAGGGGGCCCTCTTCACCAGTGACAGCCGCTTCGTGATCTTCCTGGTGGCCCCCCCCGAGGATTCGGTCAAGGCGGCCCAGAAGGCGAAGAAGAAGGCACCCGACCAGCCGAAGAGCGCCCTGGCCATCATGGACTTGCGGGACGGCAGCCTGCGCACCGTCGAGCGGGTCAAGAGCTTCCGGATCGCCGACGAGGCAACCGGCTGGGTGGCCTATCTGATGGAGGAGCCCACCACCGAGGAGACCAAGGCGGCCGAGAAGGCGAAGGAGGAAGCGGCGGCCGGGGAGCCGAAGCCGGAAGTCGTCGAACCGGTGGCTGAAGAGCCGAAGCCGGCGGCCGCTGAGGAGAAGAAGCCGGAGAAGAAGAAGGACTACGGGACGAAGCTCGTGCTCCAGTCCTTGACCTCCGTCGACAGCCAGACCTGGGAGTCGGTGCTCGACTGCCGCTTCAGCGACAAGGGGGAGTGGTTCTTCTTCATCGTCTCCAGCAAGGAGCAACTGGAGAGCGACGGCGTCTACGCGGTCCGGCCCGGCACGGCGGGAGCACGTCCCCTGCTGACCGGAGTGGGGAACTACAAGGGGTGGACCCTCGACCGGAGCGGCACCCGGCTGGCTTTCCTGACCGACCGGGACGACTACCCGGCCGAGGTCCCCACCTTCGCGCTCTACGGCTGGAGGGCCGGGGACGAGGCGGCCGCCCTCTGGGTCGCCCACACCCGCACGACCGGCTTCCCGCAGGGCTTTGCGGTCAGCGATAAGGGGGGCCTCTCCTTCACCCGCGACGGATCGGTGCTCATGTTCGGGATCAAGGAGATCCCGCCCGCCGAACCGGAGAAGCCCGAGGGTGAGGAGGAAGAGGAGCAGCCGAAGTTCGAACTCTGGTCGTGGAACGACCCCTATCCCTACCCGCAGCAGAAACTGATGGCCAACCGCTACCGCGATCGGACCTTCGACGCCGTCTACCACCTGACCGACGGTACCTTCGTCCAACTGGGGGACGAGGAGGTCTGGGATGTCCGGTTGAGCGATGACGGCAAGGTCGGTTATGCCCAGACCGACATGCCCTACCGGGAACAGATCAGCTACGATTCGGCCTACTACGACTTCTACCTGGTCGATCCCCGCACCGGGCGGCGCACCCTGATCAAGCAGGAGAGCTACAACGGCGGTTCCCTCTCCCCGGGTGCGAAGTACGTGATGTGGTGGGAGACCGACCACCACTGGTACGTCTACGACATCGCCAAGGGGACTACGACCAACGTCACGAAGGATCTGCCGGTACCTGTCTTCCGGGCCGACGACGACACGCCGCAACCGAAAGGAAGTTACGGCACGGCCGGCTGGACCGACAATGACGCCTCGGTTCTCATCTACGACGCCTTCGATATCTGGGAGGTCCGTCCCGACGGGAGCGGTGCGCGTTGCATCACCGAGGGCTTCGGCCGGCGCAACAACCTTCAACTGCGCTACCAGCGAATGGATCCCGAGGAGCGGACCATCAACCCCTCCCGCCCGATCCTGCTCTCGGCGACCGACCAGAAGACGATGGCCGAGGGATACTACCGTGACCGGGTGCAGGGGGACCGGGAGCCGCAGCGGCTCCACATGGCCGACGTCAATTACGGCAATCCGACCAAGGCGAAGAACGCCGACGTCATCCTGACCACCCGTCAGACCTTCTACGAGTTCCCCGACCTGTGGGTGACCGATCCCGAGTTCCGCAACTTCACCAAGCTCTCCGCTGTGGGCGCCCAGCGTGAGGCGTTCATCTGGGGGAAGGCCGAGCTGGTCAGCTACATCAACAAGTGGGGGAACGAGTACCGGGGAATACTGATCAAGCCGGAGGACTTCGACCCGGCCAAGAAATACCCGATGCTGGTCTACATTTACGAGACCCTCTCCTCGGGGCTGCACGGTTTCCGCAACCCGGGTCCGGGCACCTCGATCAACGTCTCCTACTACGTCAGCAACGGGTACATCGTCTGGCAGCCGGACATCTACTACGGCACGGGGCACCCCGGCCAGGATGCCCTCGACTGCGTGGTCCCGAGCGTCCAGCGGATCCTGGAGCTGGGCTTCGTGGACCCGAAACGGGTCGGCCTCCAGGGGCACTCCTGGGGGGGCTACCAGGGTGCCTACATGATCACCCAGACCGATATCTTCGCGGCGGTCGAGTCGGGGGCGCCGGTCTCCAACATGACCAGTGCCTACGGCGGCATCCGCTGGGGGAGCGGGATGGTGCGGCAGTTCCAGTACGAGCACACCCAGAGCCGCCTGGGACGTAACATGTGGGACGGCGGACTGATGCGCTACCTGGAGAACTCCCCACTCTTCTACGCCGATCGCATCACCACGCCGGTCCTGATCCTGCACAACGACCAGGACGATGCCGTGCCGTGGTACCAGGGGATCGAGTTCATCATGGCGCTGCGACGGCTCGAGAAGCCGGCCTGGATGTTCAACTACAACGGGGAACCGCACGGCATCCGGAAACGGGTCAATCAGAAGGACTTCACGGTCCGGATGCAGCAGTTCTTCGATCACTATCTGAAGGGGGCTCCGATGCCCGATTGGATGGAGGAGGGTATCCAGGCCTGGAAGCTCCCCCCCGGTCGCTGACCGGGAGGGAGAATCCCCGATGAACGTTCCGGATAAGCGGGGCCGTCCGGCGGGCCGCTGCGGTGGAGGCCGGGCGGCTCTGCTCTTGGGAGCCTTTATACTGCTGGTGCTGCCGGCGGCGGGCTGCGGATTGCATCCCCGCGATGAGATCCCTATGAACTGGCGCCGGGTGGCCGCGCCCGAACTCCACCTGGTTCCCGGGATCCAGGTCTTCGAAGGACACAATCCCGACCTGCCGCTGCGCGCCTGGTACGTGCGGATCGAGGAGCGCGACCCGCGGATAGAGTCCCGGGTGGTGGTGGCCGCCGACACCGACTGCCGGGAGACCCCCGCCCAGTTCGCCCAACGCACCGGAGCGGAGGTGGTCGTCAACGGCGGCTATTTCCTCATGAACCCGGTACCGGCCGAGCATGTCGGACTGCTCTACATCAGTGGTCACACCATCGCCGGTTCCTCCGAATACATCACCCGCGACGGAGTGCGCTACCCGGTGGTGCGGGCCGTCCTCGGCCTGGCCGCGGATGGAGGGCTCGACGTGGCCTGGGCGGCCAGCCGCAGGGATTCCCTGTTCGAATGGTCCTTCCCGGTGCCGAACCGGCCGGGCGTCCCGGCGGCTCCGGTGGACTTCTCCCGTGGCCGCTTCTGGCCGGTGCGGGACGCCCTGGCGGCCGGCCCCGCCCTGGTGGCGGGTGGGGAGGTGGCCATCACCGTCGATGAGGAGGTCTTCTTCGGTTCCTCGATCCCCCAGGTCCATCCCCGCACGGCTGCCGGTCACACCCGGCGTGGGGAACTGGTCCTGCTGGTGGTCGACGGACGCCAGCCGGCCAGCCGGGGGGTGGACCTGCGTGAGCTGGCCGCCCTGATGCGCGACCTGGGCTGTGTGGAGGCCCTCAACCTGGACGGGGGGGGCTCGAGCGCGCTGGTGGTGGGGGGGGTCCTGCTCAACCGCCCGGCCGGGGCGAGCGTCCAGCGGGAGGTGATGTCGGCCCTGGCCGTGTTCGTGCGCTGAGACCGGTCCGCCCCGGCGCTCCGCTCAGCGGTCGTCCCCCCCGCGGGCCGCGAGCAGCAGCCCGGCCGTCTCCAGGTCCTTCAGGTAGCCGACGACCAGCTCGATCGGTTGGAGTCCCCACGATGCGCTCACGGCGTTGCGGATCTCCAGGGCGCTCCGGGTGCCGTCCACGTGGTTGACGATCTCGTAGCGCAGTGTCCCCTGCCGCCAGAGTCCCGCTCCCGCTCCGTTCAAGTACCACTCCCGGCGCTCTGCGGGGAGACGGTCGAGCAGCCAGTCGTCGTTGATCGGCCCCCGGGTGGTCCGCCGGTAGACCAGGTTGGAGGCCGTGTCGCGCTCGGGGAGGGGGGCGATCGGCAACAACTGCGGAAGGGGGAACATGCCGCGCGCCCGGGCGATCCGTTCCAGTTCGACCTCCATGACCCGCTCCCGGCAGAGTAGGCCGTACTCATCGAGCTGCGAGCGGGCGCGGTTGACGGCGGCCGTCAAGCCGGCCCGTTCGACCGAGTCGGCATCGGCCGGCAGCAGGCGGAGGAGGGTGCCCGCCGAGCGCAGTTCACGATCGAGTTGCGCTTCCAGGACCAGCCCGGCGTCCCGCACCAGCAGGGCGGTGGCGGTGTTCTCCTGGCTCCGGTCGAGACCCTCGAGCAGGTCGACGACCCGGTACTGGTCACGGGCCAGTCGGGCCAGGGAGGTCGCGACGTGGACTCGCAGCAGGCTGTCGGCCCTCTCGGGGGGCAGGGAGGCCAAGGCCCAGGCGGTCGAGGCGGCGATGAGCGCGGAACGCTTCAGCGCGGTCGGGTCGACCCTGTCGGGCGTGTCCTCGCTCGAGTGGTAGTAGGGATCGGGGGAGTTGTTGAGCATCACCGATGGGACCCCCACCGCCCCGTCGATAAACATGTAGTGGTCGGAACCGCCCGAGTAGGGGACCGCCTCCCAGTCGAGGGGGCCGGCGGTGCCGCGCGGCTCCCGCACCTGCAATCCGGCGACCCAACGGGCGGCTTCCTCGATCATGGTGTCGAGGATCGAGGCGGTGGAGGGGGGATCGCGGTAGAGGAGCAGCCGGCTGGCCCCCGGGGGGGAACCGACCATGTCCAGGTTGATCGCGAAGGCGGTCCGCCCGGCGGTCTCGGGATGGGCGTCCAGCCAGGCCGCCGTGCCGTACATCTCAGCCACCCAGAGGAAACGGATGGTGCGTTCCGGTGGCGCCAGCCGTCCCTGGGCGATCAGTTGCCGGAGGGCGCGGGCGATCTCGAGCAGGGCGGCCGAACCCGAGGCATTGTCGTTGGCACTCGGTCGCGGGTGGTCGAGGTGGGCCATGAGCACGATCTCACGGCCGGGATAGCGGCTCCCCGGGATGGTTGCCGTGACGTTGACCAGTTCCCCGTCCTGGAGCCGCCCCTCCACCACCCGGGCGCGCAGGCGGACCTCCTCCCCGTCGGCCAGCCGACGCCGCAGTTCCTGCCCGGTGCGGTAGGAGACGTTGAATCCCCAGCGCACCCGCTCCCGCTCACCCGCCTTCGGCCACATCCCGGTGTAGCGCACCTGGTCGGGCCGGTCGGGGTTGTCGTTCCAGCAGACTACGCCCAGGGCGCCATGGCGCAGGACGGCGAGCCGGTGGACATCCCCACCATAACCGCTGGCCAGCACGATCCGGCCGTGCACGTCGGTCGTGTCGTAGAAGGCCGGGTCGGTCCCCGTCCCGGCATCCAGCAGCACGCCCTCCTCGTCGGCGCTGGTCGAGAGGGTCACCAGGGAGACCGCGATCTCGCTGAAGCGCGCCAGCCTCCGACGCTCCGGGGAGACCATCCAGAGTTCCGCCTCCTCGACCGTCCAGCCCACCGGGGAAAGCCAGGTCTGGTAGGCCCGCCGCCCGTCGGAGGGGTAGCGCTCCAGGGCCGCGTCCGCCAGTCCGTAGGCGGCCAGCTGTCCCCGTACGTATTCGGCCGCCTCCCGCATCATCGGAGAAGCCTGGATCCGGTGGAACCGCGTGATCGCCTGCACGTGGTGGAAAGCGATCTCCCCCGAGATCTCTTCGGCCAGCAGGCGGGCGATGGCCGCACCGAGCGGCAGCCCCTCTCCGACCGGACCATCCGTCTGCAGCTCCTCTCCGACCGGACTATCCGTCTGGGGACAGGCCCGGGCAGGCGGAGCCCCGAGGGCCACCAGCAGCAGGAGGGCGACCGGCACCCGGAAGAGCGGGAGGGGTGAGGGGGGGCAGGTACGGGGTCGCGGCACGGGGGGTACCTCCGTCGGGTGTGGATCACACCAAGTTCGGCCCGAGCGAAGGGGGGTGTCAACGGGCAAGGACGGCCGGCGTTGACCCCGCCCTCCGGCGGGCTCTACTGTCCCGGCCATGAATATTCGGGAAAGGACCGATCCGCCCCTGATGGGGGCGGCGCTGTCGCTGCTGCTGCTCCTGCTCGCCTTCCGGGGGGCGGGATTCGGGCCGGGTGCGGAAGGTCCCCGGACGGGCGGGACCGCGATGACGGCGCTCGCCTGGACCGGGCTCCCCGTCGGGATCACGGCCCTGGGGAGCGGGGATGTGAACGGGGACGGCCGGGCCGATCTGATCAGCGGCGATGGGAGCTGGCACCGTTCGCCGGAGGGTCGGATCGTCACCGAACCGGGCCGGGTGTACATCGACGTGGCGACCGAAGGGGGGTTCCGGCGGCTCTGGGAGGGGGCGGTGCCCGCCCCCCTGGTGGCCGCTGAGGTGGCCGACCTGACCGGTGACGGGATACCCGAGGTGGCCCTGGCCTTGGGCTGGCAGCAGTACGTGGCGGGGGCGGCGGTCCACCTCTGGATTCTGCGACGGACGGGGGAGGATTTCGCGATCGACCGGCCCTGGACGCTCGAGACCGAGCGGAGCCAGGTAGCCTTCCTGCAGGCGATCGACGTGGACGGCGATGGGATCACCGACCTCCAGATGGGGGCCTTCGACAGCCGCTACCAGGTGAGTGCTGTCCAGGTCCGCCGGGACACCGGGCGGGTCCGCGGGTCGAGTGGATCGTGGACTCTGACGGGCCTGCCGCGGGTGAGGATGGGGATGAGCCGGATCGCCCTGCCGGCCGGTCCGGGTGGACCGCTCACTCAGATCGTCGGTCGAGTCTACGGCGATTCGCTCGGGGCGCTCGGGGACCTATACGTGGAGGAATCCGCCGGGCCCCGTCCGCTTCCGGCCTGGCAGGGTGTCAACACGCTGGCCGCCGCCGACCTGGACGGGGACGGCCAGCCCGAACTGTTGGTCGCCGACGGCTGGCACATGGACTACGGGCGGCTGGCCCGCGCCCGGCTGGCCCTGCTCCGGCCCGGCCGACACGGCTGGTCGTATGAGCTGATCGAGGATGTGCCGGGGCCGAGCCGGCTGGAAGTACTGACGGCGGCCGACCTGGACGGGGATGGCCGTCAGGAGGTGCTGGCCCGCTCGGCCCTCGGCGTGCGCATCTGGCGACTGGCCGGGGGGCGTTTCGAAGCCTGGTCCCCGGAAGGTCTCCCGGACGGTCCGGTCCGGCCGATCGATGTGGATGGGGACGGCCGGGACGAACTGCTGGTCGGCGGGGGGGACCCGGTCGTGCTGCGGCCCCCGCCACGGGTCGCCTGGGAACGCGCCCTGGGGCGGGAGGTGCACCCTCATCTGAGTGACCCGGCCGCCCTGAACGGCCGGGCGGCCCCGAGGCTCGGGCGGGGCCGTTGGCTGAACAGCCCCCCGCTCGAGCCGGGCGCCCTCCACGGGAAGGTGGTGGTGCTCGACTTCTGGGCCACCTGGTGCGGACCGTGCGCCGACCTCTATCCGGTTCTATCGGAATGGCAGCGCACCCTGGGTCCCCGCGGGCTGGTGGTGATCGGACTCACCCGGCTCGACGAGCGGCAGCCCGACCGGGAGCGCATCCACGCCTTCATGCAGGAACGGGGGATCGACTATCCCGTGGTCGTACTCGAGGACAGCCGTACCCACCTCGACTACGGGGTGACCGGGATCCCCCATACCGTCCTCATAGGCCCCGACGGGCGCATTGAATGGTGGGGGACCGGCACCGGGGCCGCCGCCGAGGCGGGCATCCGGATCCGTCGGCTCCTCGGCCTGCCCGACCTGCCCTGAAACCACCCGCACCGGCGACTCGTACCATCTACCCGGCTCATCAGGGGTCCGGGGGAAGCGGACCCCGATCCATCCAGAGGGGGGTGCACATGCAGGAACGGACGCGAGGGATCCGGGGTCTGGCTATCGCCGTCGTGCTGATCGCCGTGGCGGCGCCTACCGTGGTGGCGACGGCCCAGACGGCTTCCCGACACGTGCTCGACGGTCGCGATGTGGCGGTCTACAACCTGGCCGGCAAGGTGGTCGTACGGGGGACGGAGGAGGCTGCCACCGTGGTAGTGGTCTCTCCCGGCGGCCCGGATGCCGGACGGATCAGCATCGAGAGCGGTGTCATCGACGGGCGGCCGACCCTGCGGGCCGTCTTCCCCGACGATCGAATCGTCTATCCCGCCCTCAGCCGGGGCTCCAGCACCTATATCCGGGTTCGGGAGGACGGCACCTTCGGGAGCGACAGCAGCCGCGGTCGCCGGGTCCGGGTCTCCGGTTCGGGTAGCGGCCTGGAAGGCTGGGCCGACCTGGAGGTCAGGCTGGCCACCGGGAGCAGTCTGCGGATCTTCGTGGGCGGGGGCGCGATCACGGTGACCGACGTCGAGGGGGACCTGCGTCTGGACACCCACATCGGCCCGGTCACCGCTCAAGGGGTGGTGGGCCATCTGATCATCGACACCGGATCGGGTGCGGTCGATATCACTACCGTGCAGGGGGATGTCGATGTGGACACCGGTTCCGGCTCGGTCACGCTCAACGCCCTTCGCTCCGGCCGCATCATGGTCGACACCGGGTCGGGACGGGTGACCGGCGGAGACCTCCAGGCGGACCGGCTGGAAGTGGACACGGGTAGTGGACGGATCGGACTGAGTTCGGTCTCGGCCGGAGTGCTTCGCCTCGACACCGGCAGCGGGACGGTCGATCTCGACCTGATCTCGAACGTACGTTCGCTGGTCATCGACACCGGTTCAGGGGGAGTTGTGCTGAGTGTGCCGTCGGTGATCGACGCCGAGCTGGAGATCGACATCGGGAGCGGGGGCATCACCATCGACGTCCCCATCGAGTACCGGAAGAAGAGCCGCTCCTACGTGCTGGGTCTGCTCGGCAGCGGGCAGGGACGCATCTCCATCGACACGGGGTCGGGATCCGTGAAGGTCGTGCGCCGACGCTGAACTTGCAGCGGAGTGTCCGGTATCCGACAATACTCCGCATGGCCTTCGATCCCGACTCCCGCCGCGCCTGCGCCGCTCGGTTGGCAGTTTTCATCGGCCTGCTGACCGCGGGCGCGGCTCTTTTCATCCCCCTCGGAGTCCGGGCTCAGCCGATACGCGCCACCGAGGAGACCCGCCGTTTCGAGCTCGCCTCCGGGACCCTCCTGAGGGTGACCAACCCGTTCGGCGAGGTGGAGGTCCGGGGGGTGCCGGGGCGGACGGTCAACCTCCTCATCCGTCGAGAGGTACCGGCGGGCGAGTTCCCCGACTGGGAGATCGACCTCGCGATGCCGGTCGAAGTGGTCCCCGACAGCGCGGGGGTGGAGATCCGGGTCCCCCGCCGACCCTCCCCGGGTTGGGATGTGCCGGGGGGCGGGACCCGGCGGCATCTCCGGCTCCGGCTCGAAGTACCCTCCGACTGCGCCCTGTGGGCGGGGACGGTCGCCGGTCCCATCCAGGTCAACGGGGTCTCCGGAGCCATCACCCTGGAAGCCACCAGCGGCCGGCTCGGGGTGCGTGATGCCCGGGCCCGGGTGCAGCTCGGGACGGTCACCGGCGACATCACGGTGGTCGGTCTGCGGGAGGGGGCGGATATCAACACCGTCTCGGGCAACGTCGTGGTCACGGGAGCGGCCGGGGAGGTCGCGGTTACTTGTGTCTCCGGCGATATCGTGATCCGGGATTCGGCGGCCAGCCAGGTCCGGGCGAGCAATACCGGTGGTGATATCACCTTCTCCGGCGGACTGGTCCCCGGCGGGATCTACCGTCTCAGTAGCCATTCCGGTGACATCCGTTTCCACGTCACTGGCCGGGCGGGCTGCCAGGCCCAGCTCAGCACCTTCTCCGGGAGTATCTCGGTCCCCCTCGAGTTCACCCTGACCGGGGAACGTACCAGCCGGCGGAGCCTGGAGGGCAGATATGGAAACGGCGAAGCACTGGTCGAGCTGACCGCCTTCTCCGGGAACGTCGTCCTGCTGGGCGGCTGACAACCCGCTGTCGGGACCTCCCCATACCGTACTGGCTCCGGATGAGGATTCTCCGGATATTGAGACCCGGGTCGCCACCCGGCCGGCCCATCCCGAATCGGCAACGACCGGACCAACCGGCCCGCAGCAGAGGAGAGGAAGCGGCTCATGGAACCGATCCGGACCACCCGGCTGGAAGGACTCGAACTCGCCGGACGCGGCAAGGTGCGCGACATCTATGACCTGGGCGATGAGCTCCTGATCGTGGCCAGCGACCGCCTCTCGGCCTTCGACGTGGTCCTCCCCACCCCCATCCCCTTCAAGGGAGCGGTCCTGACCCAGATCTCCGCCTGGTGGTTCGACCGGATGGAAGGGGTGGTGGCCAACCACCTGGTCACCGTCGACCCGGCCGACTACCCCGAAGCCGCCCGCCGGCACCAGGAGGTCCTGCGGGGCAGGAGTATGCTGGTCCGGAAAGCCCAGCCCTTCCCGGTGGAGTGCGTGGTGCGGGGTTACCTGGCCGGCTCCGGCTGGAAGGAGTACACCGGCGGGGGCTCGGTGAGCGGCGTGGAACTCCCCCCCGGATTGAGGGAATCCGACCGGCTCCCCGAGCCGATCTTCACCCCGGCCACCAAGGCGGAGCGGGGCACTCACGACGAGAACATCAGCTTCGCGAGGATGGCCGACCTGGTGGGCGCCGACACCGCCGGTCGGCTGCGCGATCTGTCAGTCGCCATCTACCTGCAGGGGGCCGAGGAAGCGGCGGCGAAAGGCGTGATCATCGCCGACACCAAGTTCGAGTTCGGCCTGCTGGACGGTGAGATCATCCTCATCGACGAAGTGCTCACGCCCGACTCCTCCCGCTTCTGGCCGGCCGAGACCTATCAGCCGGGCCGTTCCCAGCAGAGCCTGGACAAGCAGTACGTGCGCGACTACCTGGAGACGCTCGACTGGGACAAGACCGATCCTGGGCCGGAGCTCCCGGTCGAGGTGGTGGCTGAGACCTCCCGGCGCTACCGGCAGATATACGAGTGGCTGACGGGGGGTACGCTCGAGGCATGAGTCGCCTGACGGTCTCCGACCTCATCCTCTCGGCGCTGCTCGGCCTGGTCTCCAGTAATGGTGTCTGTGCCCAGCAGGACATGCTCCACTACGACCCCCACGAGTACGTGGTACGGGCGGTGCGTATCCCGGGCAGCCCGGTCATCGACGGACGACTGGACGAGCCGGCCTGGGGACGCGCCGAGCCCGCCACCGGGTTCGTCCAGCGCAATCCACGGGAGGGGGCCCCTGCCTCCGAAGGGACCGAGGTCCGTATCCTCTTCACCGGCAGTACGCTCTACATAGGGGCCCGCATGTATGTGGCCGACCCCTCGCGCCTGGTCGTCACCCAGATGCGGCGCGACTCGATGCTCCAGGGAGACGAGTACCTGGACATCGTCCTCGACACCTTCCACGACCACCGCAACGGTTTCCAGTTCCAGGTCAACCCGGCCGGCGCCCGCTCCGACGCCTACATCACCGACGAGGGGAGGGACGTCAACCGCGACTTCAATATCGTCTGGGAGGCGGTCACAGCCCGGGACGCCCTGGGCTGGACCGTCGAGATCGCCATCCCCTTCAGTCAGCTCCGTTTCCCCGACGACCCCGGACCGCAGGTCTGGGGGATAAACTTCTACCGCAACATCCGGCACCTGAACGAAGAAGATTACTGGGTCCCCACCCCCCGCGACTTCGGGTTCCGGGCCATCAGCCGGCTCTCTAATGCCGGCCTGCTGGAGGGACTCGAAGGGCTGCGCAGCGGGCGCAACCTCCAGCTCAAACCGTACGGCCTGACCGGTGGCGCCCTGCTGCGGGAACGGGAGGAGAGCGGCCACATCATCCGGAGCTCCGACGGCCTGGCCGACGCCGGGCTCGACATGAAGGTGGGCCTGGCGACCAACCTGACCCTCGATCTGACCTTCAATACCGACTTCGCCCAGGTGGAGGCGGACCAGGAGCGGATCAACCTGACCCGCTTCAGCCTTTTCTTCCCGGAGAAACGAGACTTCTTCCTGGAAGGGGCGGGCATCTTCGGGGGGACGGGCGGCCGGGGGGGGATGGGTGGAGGAGGGGGTGAGGGGGGTGGGGGCCCCCCTCTGCAGCTCTTCTATAGCCGCCGGATCGGCCTCTCGGAGGGACGGGAGGTCCCCATCCTGGGCGGGGGGAAACTGACCGGACGGGCAGGCCCCTGGACGCTCGGGGCCATGAACGTGCTCACCGACACCCATCGCTATACGGTCGACGATTCGACCGAGACGGTCGTCCCGACCACCCTCTGGTCGGTGTTGAGTGTGCGCCGCAACGTCTTGAGCCGTTCCACGATCGGCCTGCTGGCGGCCAGCAAGGACCCCCGCCAGGGAGGATACAACCGGACCCTCGGCGTGGACGCCAACTTCGCGCTCGGTCGCAGCCACTCGCTGACCGGGCAGATCGCCCGGGTGTACGACCCCGATGTCTCCGGCGATGCGCTCGCCTACAGCGGACAGTACCGGCTCGACACCGACCGCTGGGAGCTTCAAGCGAACCACCGCCGGATCGGCGAGGCCTTCGATCCCGAGACCGGTTATGTACGGCGTACCGGTCTGCGCGAGACAGGGGGGCAGTTCGGTTGGAGTCCCCGCCCCGAGCGGCTGGGCATCCGGCAGGTCTCCTTCACCTTCGAAGGCTCCTACCTGACCGACCTGCACGACCGGCTCGAGACCCGCGAACTCCAGTTCCGTGTCTGGACCTTCATGGAGAACACCGCCAACTACTTCCTGACCGTCCAGCGCAGCTTCGACCGGGTCCCGGAGGACTTCACCATCTTCTACGACCCGGACACCGAGGATATGGTGACCATCCCGGCCGGTCCGTACGAGTGGAACGAAGTCTCACTTCGCCTCAACTCCGACAGCCGCCGGTCGGTCAGCCTGCGGGGTGGGGGGAGTTACGGTGGTTACTACGGGGGATGGAAACTGAGCGGCAACCTGGATCTGAGCTGGCGCCCCTCCGCCAACCTGAACAGCAGCCTGAACTTCAGCCGGAACCTGGTCTGGGACGCCGGGGTCGGTGACCTTGGTTCCTTCGCCACCCACGTGGTGAGTCTTCGGGTCAACTATGCCTTCACCCCCAGCCTCTTCACCAAGGCGTACGTCCAGTATAATGATCAGCGGAACACGATCGTGTCGAACTACCTGCTCCACTGGATCCTGAGGGACGGTACCGAACTCTACCTGGTCTACAACGAGAACTACCTCACCGGGATCGACTACTCCCGTCCCTTCGCTTCCAACCGTACCCTGATGCTCAAAGGCACTTACCTGTTGCTCTGGTGATGGAGATGAGAACGGACATCCCACCGACCCGCCGGCTCTTCTGGGAAAACCCGATGAGCGAACGCTTCACCTCCGAGGTGCTCGCCGCCGAGGGGCAGGGGGAGGAGGGGGTGCGCGTCGCCCTCTCAAGCACCGCCTTCTATCCCGAAGGAGGGGGTCAGCCGGCCGACGGGGGCGGCTCGGCGAGGCCGAGGTCACCGACGTCCAGGAAGAGACCGGTGTCGTGTGGCACCTCCTCGACCGGCCGGTCGAGGTCGGCGGGGTGCTCGAGGGGGTCATCGACTGGCACCGCCGCTGGGACCACATGCAGCAGCATTCCGGGCAGCACCTGCTGAGCCGGATCCTGATGCGTGATTTCGGGGCTCAGACCCGTGGTTTCCACCTGGGGGCCGACGAAGTGACCATCGATGTCTCCGAGGAACTGGAACCGAAGCAGCTCAGCCTGGCCGAGTCGCGGGTCAACGCCCTGATCGACGAGGACCTCCCCATCGCTGCCCGGCTGGTGGGCCGGGAGGACCCGGCCGTGGCGGCCGCCCGCAAGAAGCCTCCGGAGGGGATCGAGGAAGTGCGGCTGGTGGAGATCGCCGGGCTCGACACGGTGCCGTGCGGAGGCACCCATGTGTCCTCCACCGGCCGGATCGGCGGTCTGCACATCCTCTCGAGCGGCGGCCGGCGCGTCCACGGACTGCAACGCATCGTCTTCCTCTGCGGGGGGCGGTTGCGCCGCGACTACGCCCGGCTCGAACGCCTCAGCAGCGGGCTCGCCCTGCTGTTGACCACCTCGCCGGAACAATTCGCCGAACGCTTCGAGGACCTCCAGGAGCAGAACCGCGAACTGAAGCGGGAGGTCACCGAATTGCGCTCCGCCCTGGTCCCCCTCCGGGCCTCGGCGCTGCTGGAGGCGGCCCAGCGGGTGGGCCCGGCCCGGGTGATCCTGGCCCGGCTGGATGACCTGCCCCCCGAAGCCCTCCCCTCCCTGGCGGCCGACTTGGCTACCCGGCCCGACGTAGTGGTGCTGCTGGGCGCGGTGGTCTCCGGGGCCGGCCGGCTGGTCTTCGCCCGCGGCCCGGCGGTACCGGCGGACATGGGGGCACTGCTCAAGGAAGTGGTCCCGATCCTGGGCGGGGGGGGTGGCGGGGCCCCCGAGCACGCCTCGGGTGGCGGACCACAGGGGGAGGCGCTCGATGTGGCCCTTACCACCGCCTTCGAACGGCTCCGCGCGGTCCTGATCCCCACTTCCTGATCCCACCGGGTCGGGCCCCCGACCCCGCGTCCCGCCGGTTAGGCTTGCCCCTTGTGTCCCATCCGGTACACTCCTACCTTCAGCCCGGGACCACGGGCCCACCCCGAGCCGGAGTCACCACATTGCGCGAAGAACCCACGCAGCTCCAGGAGGACGACGCCCAGCCCGATCTACCCGACCGGGAGGAGACCGACTACCTGCCTGAGCAGGAGATCGACCGCTCCATCCCCGAGGTCGTCCGGGTCCTCCCTCTCAACAACACCGTGGTCTATCCCGGTGTGCTCACTTCGCTGCTGGTCGGCAAGGAATCGAGCATCGCCCTGGTCGACGACGCCATCGTCGACGACCGGCTGGTCGGGCTTTTCGCCATCCGGCCGGGTCGCAACCGGGTACGGGGGGCGCACGACCTGTTCGATGTGGGGACCGTCGCGCTCATCCAGAAGATGGTCAAGACACCGGACAACAAGGTTCGGCTGCTGGTGCAGGGCTTCCAGAAGGTCCGGCTCGAGAGCATTGTGGAACAGGAACCCTATCTGCGCGGCCGGGTACAGGCGGAGCTCGAAGGCTTTGAAGATACCATCGAGCTGAGTGCGCTGCGCCGCACCATCATCGGGGCCTTCCAGCAGATCGTCTCCTTCGTCCCCTATCTGCCCGATGAGCTGGTCGCCACCGTCGAAGGGATCGAGGACCCCTTCCGGATCGCCTACCTGGTGGCCGGCTCTCTCCGCATGCCGCTCAACGAGAAGCAGGAGATCCTGACCGAACCCGACGTCGGGGCCAAGCTGCGCCGTCTCCTTGGGCTGCTGGAGCGCGAGGTCCAGATCTTCGAGGCCAGTCACAAGATCCACCATCAGGTGCAGGATGAAGTGGGGCGGATCCAGCGCGAGCATTACCTGCGGCAGCAGCTCAAGGCGATCCAGGAGGAACTGGGGGAACTCGACGAGGGGCAGGCCGAGGTCCAGGAGTTCGAGGAGAAGGTCGCCGCGGCCGACCTGCCGGAGGAGGTCCGTGAGACGGCTGAGCGGGAGCTGAAAAAGTTCCGCCGGCTCACCCCTGCCTCGGCCGAGTACTCCGTGGTGAGGACCTACCTCGACTGGTTGCTGACCCTTCCCTGGCGGATCGGGACCGAGGACCACCTCGACATTGCCTCCGCGCAGCGGATCCTGGAAGAGGACCACTACGACCTGGAGAAGGTGAAAGAACGGATCCTCGAGTACCTGGCCGTCCGCAAGCTGAAGACCGACATGAAGGGGCCGATCCTCTGTTTCGTGGGGCCGCCCGGGGTCGGCAAGACCAGTCTGGGTCAGTCGATCGCCCGGGCGATGGGCCGCCGTTTCATCCGGATGAGCCTGGGGGGGATGCGGGACGAGGCGGAGATCCGGGGACATCGCCGGACCTACGTTGGGGCGCTCCCCGGACGGATCATCCTGGGGATCCGGAACGCCGGTTCGAACAACCCGGTCTTTATGCTCGACGAAGTGGATAAGATCGGGATGGACTTCCGGGGAGATCCGGCCAGCGCCCTGCTCGAGGTCCTCGATCCCGAGCAGAACCACACTTTCCGCGACCACTACCTCGACCTCGACTTCGACCTCAGCCGCGTGATGTTCATCGCCACGGCCAACCTGCTCGAGCCGGTCCCCGGGCCGCTCCGGGATCGGATGGAGGTCCTCCAGCTCTCCGGCTACAGCGAGGAGGAGAAACTGCACATCGCCCGCCGCTTCCTGGTCCCGCGCCAGACGGCCGCGCACGGGCTGGGGGAGGAGGACCTGCGCCTCGGCGACGGGGCGCTGCGCACCATGATCACCCGCTACACCAAGGAGGCCGGGCTGCGCAACCTGGAGCGGGAGATCGCGGCCACCGCCCGTAAGGTCGCCCGGTGCATCGCCGAGGGGAAGGCCGGGCCCTTCCCGATCGAGGAGGAGAATGTCGACGACTTCCTGGGGCCCCCCCGCTTCTTCCCCGAAGTGGCCCGGCGGTGCGCCCGACCCGGGGTCGCCACCGGGCTGGCCTGGACGGCGGCCGGCGGCGAGATCCTGTTCGTGGAGGCGGTCCGGATGAAAGGTCACGGGGGATTGAGCCTGACCGGGCAGCTCGGAGAGGTGATGAAGGAATCGGCCCTGGCCGCGCTCTCCTTCATCCGCGCCAATGCTTCCCTGCTCGGGGTCAACCCGGACTTCCACGATCACAGCGACATCCACATCCACGTGCCGGCCGGCGCCATCCCCAAGGACGGTCCCTCGGCCGGAGTCACCATGGCCACCGCCCTGGTCAGCCTGCTGAGCGACCGGCAGGTCCGCAATGACCTGGCCATGACCGGGGAGGTCACGCTGACCGGGGACGTGCTCCCGGTCGGCGGCATCAAGGAGAAGGTGCTGGCCGGGGTGCGGGCCGGGATCCGCACCTTCGTGCTCCCCTTCCGCAACGCCACCGATACCGAGGACCTCCCCGAACACATCCGGGAGCAGGTCACGCTCGAGTACGTCGATCGGCTGGAGGAGGTCTTCGCCCTCGCCCTGCTCGATCCAGAGGCAGCGCCGGGATCCGGACGGGCGGGCAGGCCCACTGCGCGGGGGAAGGGGAAAGCGCGAGCGAAGACGAGCTCCCGGGCAGGGCAGGGAAAGTCCTCCCGCGGCGGGAAACGCAGGAGTTGAGGAGATGAGGCGTCCGGACACGGGCCGGATCGGCCCGCCCCTCATCTTCGTGGTGGCCCTGCTGGCCGCCATCGGGGTCGGGAACTGGTGGATCTACGGCCGCATCCACAGCGCCCTCGACGACGACCTGGGGCGACGCCTGAGCACGATCGCCGACCTGCTCCTGGAGTCGGGCCTGGTCAACGGGACCAACCTCTACAGCGACAGCGGAGGACTCCAACCACTGGAACTGGAGTGGATCGACCCAACCCTGCAGCGGATCCAGGCGGGAAACGACCTCGACGCGATCCTCCTGCTCGATCCCCGGGACTATCTGGTCCGCTACTCGTCCAGTGCCGGGCTCTACCGGGTCGGAGACCCTTATCCCTGGCTGCAGGCGCAATCGACGACCCTTCTGGCACTGGTCGAGGCCGACCCCACCGAACGCGGCCCCTGGGTCTCGCCGACCGTCCGGGTGGGCCGTCAGGGTGCCGGTGTCTACCTGAAGAGCAGTTTCGAACCGGTCCGCAGCCTGCTGCAGGATGAGCTGGTGGCCATCCTGGTGGTGGAGGCCAGTCCCGACTTCTTCGGGATGCTCGGCCTGCTCCGCCGGACCATGATCACGGGGGCCTTGCTGGCCGCCGTGCTGCTCCTGCTGCTCCTGGCCGCCTGGCTCGGGCTCCAGCGGCAGATCACCCGGGCCCGGCTCGCCCTCGAGCGGGAGGACCGCATGACCGCCCTGGGCCGGCTGGCCAGCCAGGTGGCGCACGAGATCCGCAATCCCGTCGGCATCATCAAGTACTCGGCCCAGCGGATGGACCGCTGGCTCGGAGCGCAGGGAGGAGGGCGGCGCGAACTCGACCCGGAACTCCACGAGATGGTCGCCTACATCAACGAAGAAACCGTCCGGCTGCAGGAGATCACCGAGCGCTACCTCACCTACACCCGCCGGGACGAAGTGCAACTCCGTCCGGTCGACCCCGTGCAGCTGGTCTCCTCGGCCGTCGAGGCGCTCTCCCACCTCGGCCTCCCGGAAGGCCTGGTGATCAACACCGACGTAGAGACCGGGCTGACGGCGCTGCTGGCCGATCCCGACCAGCTCCGGCAGGCGTTGCTCAACCTGGGCGTGAACGCCGCCGAGGCGATGGGCAGCAGTGGTACCATCACGCTGTTCGCGCGCCGCGCTCCCGGACCCGACGGCCGCCGCCCGGCGTGGGGGGACCCGCTCCTCTGCCTTGGTGTGGAGGACAGCGGGCCGGGGATCCCCGCGAAGCTGCGCGAGCGCGTCTTCGAGCCGTTCTTCTCGACCCGCGAGGAAGGGAATGGCCTCGGTCTGTATATCGTGGGACGGATCGCGCGGGCGCACGGCGGGGAGGCCTTCGCCGGTGTGTCGCCGGCTGGCGGAGCGCGCGTCTGGTTGCGCATCCCGTTGCGCCGGCCTCCCGCCGGCGGCGGCGAGGAGGTCGTCTGAGATGGCTCGGATCCTGGTGGTGGACGACGAGGTGCGGATGGCCGCCCTCATCCGGCGCGAGCTGGAGGACCATGGACACGAGGTGACCACAGCCGGAGATGGGACCGTCGCCCTGGAGCGACTGGCCGGCGGCGACTTCGACCTGATGCTGACCGACCTGCGCATGCCCGGCCTCGACGGGCTGGCGCTGCTGCGCCGGGCGCGGGAGGACTCCCCCGGCACCGAGGTGGTCCTGATGACGGCCTACGCCTCGGCCCAGACGGCCGTCCAGGCGATGAAGGAAGGGGCGTACGACTACCTGATCAAACCGTTCGAGATGGACGAGCTGCTCATCATGGTCGACCGCATCGCCGAACAGGGACGGATGCGTCTGGAGAACAAGCAGCTCCAACGCCAGGCGGCCGGAGGACCACCGGCGATCGTCGGGACCTCCGAGGCGATCCGCCGGGTGATGCAGCTGGTCGACAAGGTCGCGGGGCAGGAGGCGACGGTACTGTTGAGCGGGGAATCGGGGACGGGCAAGGAGCTGGTCGCCCGCGCCATCCATGAGCGCAGTCCCCGGCGCGACGGTCCGATGGTGACGGTGAACTGCGCCGCGATCCCGGAAACCCTCCTGGAGGCGGAACTCTTCGGCCACGAGCGGGGCGCCTTCACCGGGGCGGAGAGCCGCCGGCTGGGCCGCTTCGAGATGGCCCGGCGGGGTACCGTCCTGCTCGACGAGGTGGCGGAGCTCAGCCTGCCGGCACAGGTGAAACTGCTCCGTGTCCTGCAGGAACGGGTGGTGGAGCGGCTGGGGGGCGGCACCCCGATCCGGGTGGATGTGCGCATGGTCGCGGCCACCAACCGGGAACTGGGCCCGCTCATCGCCCGGGGGGGCTTCCGGGAGGACCTCTACTACCGGCTGAACGTCTTCCCCATCCATCTGCCCCCCCTGCGGGAGCGCCGGGAGGACATCCCCCTGCTGGCCGCCCATTTCCTGGCCCGATTCGGGCGAGGGAACGA